>JACOUJ010000337.1 GCA_016177865.1 Candidatus Rokuibacteriota bacterium | reverse complement strand
TGGGTCGGGATGACGCGTGTCAGAAGCGAGGCGAGAACTGGAATCCTCCAATGGCGGCCCACCTCACGGGCCAGCAGCGCGGCTTGGTTAAATCCCCGTTCGGCGAGGCGCGCAGGGTGAAGGGGAACGGGGACCAGCCCATTCACGTCCTCTAGGTGGAGGTGCCTCCGGCCGGCCTCAGCCATGAATCGACCGAGGGGGCCGGCCAGGGCCGTCTTCCCCCGATACTTGAGCGCATGAATCGCCGGCCGCAGTGGATCCCGATAGTAGGCCGCGGCCCGGGCATACGCGTACGACGGCGGCCGGCGGTGACAACGCTCACAGAGGAACGCCTCGGTCCCAACAGGGTACGGGAACCCACACGCCGGGCACCAGGGGGGCGCGACGGGAAGGATCCCTTGCCAGCAGGCACCACAGAGAGGGTCCTGGCGGCCCTCGCCGAGGGGGGCCTCACAGGAGGGACAGAAGGGCGGAAAGAGCAGGTCGGCGAGAGGCTGAAGGATCGATAGCACTTACGGCTGGCGGCCACCGTGGGGCGGCGGCGGCGGCGCAAGCGGAGGGAGGGCCCACGTCACCGGTTGGATTGAATTCCACCGGCCGCATCGCTCGCAGCGATCGACCCATCCCGGAAAGCGGTTCCCGCACTCCCCGCAGCGATGAGGCAGATCGAAGGCGCCCCGAGTCTTGAGCGCCTGCCGGTATTCCACGAGCGCCTCGGTGAGCTTCCCGCGCCGCTCCAAAAGGCTTCCGAGATAAGCGTGGAATGTCCCGATCTCCGGAGCCAGGGCGGCCAGTCTCTCGAACTGCTCCGTGGCCTCATCCAGCATCGACAGATCGAGGTAGACCTGACCGAGGTAAAAGGTCAGCGTGGGGTCATCCGGGACCCGGGCGAGAGCCGCCAGGGCAAGTTGGATCATCTCGCCGGGATGCCCTGCCTCCCGCTCATTTTGCTCGAGCCGACGGAGGAGCGGGAGAGCAGAGGTGCGCTGCAACCCCTCGGCCCAGACCTGGACGGCCTCACGCCTCTTGCCAAGCTTCTGCAGAACCTCCCCCAGGCCGAGATAACCTGGAACGAACTCGGGGTCATCTCGGATCACTTCTTGGAAGAGGCGACGCGCATCGCGGGTCCGCCCTTCCGCGACGGCGACCTTCCCCGCCTCGTAACGGATCCCCGCAAGAAGGGCCTTCTCCGGCATCCTCGCCTCCGGGGTCGCGGCTCTCCGGAGTAGTTGCTCTTGAATCCCTCTCGCTTCCTCCCAGCGCCCCTCGGCCGCGGTCAGGTCTCTGAGCCACGTCAGGGCCCGCGGTTCTCCAGGGTGCCGGGAGAGGATTCGACGAAGATGCTCCCGAACCATGGCCGGCTGCCCGGCGGCCTGATAATCCTCGGCCAAAGCGAAAAGGGCACCGAGGTGCCCTTCATCGACATCGAGGGCCGCGGTGTGATGCTGAATGGCTTCATCAAGTTGTCCCGCCTGGCGCGCGCTCGCGCCCCGGGCGAGCAGGGCTTCCACCACCTCGGGCGTGGCGCGCGTGGTCCATCGTCCGCGCGGTCCAATGAGGAGGGTGATGAGAAGGGCGACCAGAAGACCGAGGGCGAAGGCTCCGAGCAGCGACACGAGCGAGGAAATCGCGAGCAAGGGGTCAGGCAGCGAGGCTGAAAGAGGAAGAGACGACAAGGGAGAGGACGGCGAGCAAAGATCGCCGGGCGGCCATCCCGCTATCCTGTCGTCGCCTCCTCCTTCTCGACCAAACGCTGACAATCAATGCAGTAGCGGGCAAACGGCAGCGCCTCAAGCCGCTTTTCTGCAATCGGCTCCCCGCACCGCTCGCAGATTCCAAAGGAGCCGTCCTCGATCTTTCGGAGGGCACTCACCACTTCCTTGAGGAGTCGCCGGTCGCCGTTGCCCAGCTCGAAGAGGAACTCCCGGTTGTACGCGTTATTGGCCTGGTCCCCAAGATCCTTAATGGAATCGTCCTCCGGACCCTGGGCATAGATGGCACTCTTCCCCACCTCTTCGACAAGCTGCCGTTGTTTCTCAACCAGCTTATTCCGGAAGTAGCTCAACCGGTCCTTCTTCATCTTCATCCCATGGCCCTCCTCACCGGGAAGTACGCCACGCTACCACGGGCCTTGGGGCAAAATCAACCCCGATCTTCGGTCGGGGTGAGGATCAGGGCATCCCCCCAAAGGCGCTCCAGACCGTAGTAGTTTCGGGTCTCTTCCTGGAAGATGTGAACCACGAGTTCGCCGTAATCCAAGAGGATCCACCCACTCTCGGGCTCCCCTTCGCGCCCGAGGCAGCCAAACCCGCCCCGTCTCATCTCCTCTTCAATCGCCTCCGCAATGATCCGGATCTGGACGGTGGAACGACCCGAGCAGATCAAGAAGTAGTCGCTCACGTTAGACAATCCTTGGAGGTTGAGGACGACGAGCCCCCCGGCCTTTTTGCCCTGGGCCGCCCGGGCGCCTCGCCAGACCTTTTCGGGCGCAGCGAGCTCGGTCATACGGAGCGGGCTGGTTCCTCCCGATACAGGCGATGCTTTTGAATATACTCCTCCACCGTTGCGGGGACCATCCCCTGGATGGATTCCCCGACACGAACCCGGCGCCGGATTTCGCGGGCCGAAATCGGCAGAGACGTCACCCGAGCCACCCCCACGTCTCCGGGCTCGAGGCTCGTCCCCTGACTCCGGGAGACGAGCGTCACCCAGCGCGGACGGCCAAGGAGCGCGTGGATCGGAGCCACGTCTTTCGCCCCAGGGTCGAGTGCCTGGGCGCCTCGCGGGACGAGGACGAGCGCGGTCTGCTTGAGCAGGCGCTGGGGTTCCCGCCACTCGGAGAACCTCAAAAAGGCGTCGCTCCCCAGGATAAAGAAGAGGCGCGCAGATTCACCGACTCCGGCCCGCACCTCCTCCACGGTTTCGACAGAGTACGACGGACCTGGGCGGCCACACTCCGCGTCGGAGAGGAAAAATCGAGGCCGGCCGGCGATGGCCAGGGCCACCATGGTGTACCGGTGCAACGCGGAGGCCACGCGTCCGGCCGGTCTGAGAGGCGGGAGTCCGGCGGGAATGAAGAGTATCCTGTCCAAGGCGAGCCAAGCGACAAGCTCTTCCGCCAGACGAAGATGGCCCAGGTGGATGGGATTGAACGTCCCGCCAAGGATCCCCAGGCGCACCCGTTACTCTCGGAGCTGGCCGGAGCCATACACGACAAACTTGGTCGTCGTGAGCTCCTCCAATCCTACGGGGCCGCGGGCATGAAGCTTGGAGGTGGAGATCCCCATCTCCGCTCCCATCCCAAACTCTCGTCCGTCGGCCAAACGGGTTGAGGCATTGACAAAGACACACCCAGCGTCGACCTCTTGGAGGAAGCGCCGAGCCCGCGCGTAATCGGAGGTCACAATCGCCTCCGCGAGCCCGGAGCCGTGACGGGCGATGTGGGCGAGGGCTTCGTCAAGGTCGTCGACCACCTTGATGGCGAGGATCAGGTCCAGGTATTCCGTGGCCCAGTCGGCCTCCGTCGCAGACGCAATCCCGGGCAAGAGAGCCTGAGTTCTCGGGCAACCGCGCAACTCCACCCCAGCCTCTCGCAGACGCTTGGCGAGACGAGGGAGGAAGGTCGCGGCTTCGTCTTGGTGAACAAGGAGAGTTTCCATGGCATTGCAGACGCCCGGGCGCTGGACCTTGGCATTCGCTGCAATCTCCAGGGCCATGTCGAGGGGCGCCCGCTGGTCCACGTAGACATGGCAGAGCCCTTTGTCGTGTTTGAGGATGGGGACCGTCGCCTCCTGAACCACCATGCGGATGAACTCCTCTCCGCCCCGCGGGATGAGGAGGTCCACGAGCCGGTCCAGGGTCAGGAGGATCCTGACGCCCTCGCGGTCGGGACTATCAATGAATTGGACAGCTTCAGGTGGAACCCCGGTTTTCTCCATGGCTTTGGCGAGGATTTGCGTGATCACGGAATTAGACTCGATGGCCTCGCTCCCTCCCCGAAGGATGACCGCGTTCCCCGACTTGAGACAGAGCCCAACAGTGTCCACGGTCACATTGGGGCGCGCCTCGTAGACCACCGCGATGAGACCGATGGGAACCCGGACCTTGCCGATCTCCATCCCGTTGGGACGGCGCCACATGCGGAGGACTTCTCCCACGGGATCGGCAAGCGCGGCTACCTGACGGAGGCCCGCGGCCATCTCCTCGATGCGCCCGTCGGTGAGGGTGAGGCGGTCAAGGAAAGCGCGAGAACTCCCCCCTGCTCGCGCTTGTTCCAGGTCTCGGCGATTGGCCTCCAGGATGAGGCGCGCCTTCTCCTCCAATCCCCGGGCCATCTGGAGCAGGGTTTCGTTCTTGACCTTGGTCGAAAGAAGGGCGAGGTTCCGCGACGCCGCCTTGGCCGTCCGGGCTTTCTCCTCGACGAGCGCTCTCACATCCATATCGTTGACCGCCTAGAGCAGGACCAGATTGTCTCGGTGGATGATCTCATCGAAGGCCTTATACCCCAGCCGGGATTCGATCTCGACACTTCGCGCCCCTCGGATCTGCTCCACCTCACGCGCCTCGTAATTGACGAGGCCGCGGGCGAACTCCCGCCCCGCGGGGTCGAGAAGTCCCACCGCATCGCCGGCTGAAAATTCCCCACTCACCCCGACAACCCCTGACGGCAGAAGGCTCTTCCCCCGCTCGGCCAGCGCTCGCCACGCTCCCTCGTCCAATTGCAGGAAGCCCTGGGGGGGCAGGGCAAAGGCAATCCACCGCTTCCTCGCCGCGAGGCGGTCCCCTCGAGGAAGGAACACGGTCCCGATCGGGTCGCCGGCGACGATCCGCGCGAGCACCCCGGAGGGCTGGCCGTCAGCAATGATGAGGGGAATCCCGGCGGTCATGACCTTCTGGGCCGCCTGGAGCTTCGTCCTCATCCCCCCGGTCCCGGACTCCCCATCCCAGATGAGCCGCTCCAATTCCGGTGTCACCGCCTCCACCTGCTCGATCCGCCGGGCGCTTGGGTTGCGCCGAGGATCAACATCATACAGACCATCGATGTCGGTCAGGATCACAAGGAGGTCAGCATCGACCAGGTGGGCGACCACCGCTGAGAGGTTATCGTTGTCCCCCACTTTGATCTCCTCGACGGCCACCGTGTCGTTCTCGTTCACCACGGGCAGGACTCGGTAGCCGAGAAGCGCGAGGAGCGTGTTCCGGGCGTTCAAGTAGCGAGGACGGTGGCTCAGATCGTCCTGGGTCAGGAGGACCTGGGCAACCCCGCGACCAAAGCGGCCGAAGGCGCGCTCGTAACTCCACATCAGGGCCGACTGTCCCACCGCGGCCGCGGCTTGCTTTTCTGGAATCGAATGGGGGCGCTCCCGAAGGCCGAGCCGAGCGGTGCCGGCCGCTATCGCCCCTGAAGAGACCAGGACCACCTCGAGCCCCTTTTCAAGGAGGCTGGCCACATCATCTGCCAATCGCTCAAGATGAGCCTCGACCAGGCCGGACCCCGGCTCCGCGATGAGTCCCGACCCCACCTTGACGACGATGCGACGGAGGCCCTGGAGAAGATGAGACCTCTTCTCGATCTCGATGTCTGCCGCGTGGGGTGGGTGTCCTAGACGGCGGTGGGATGCCATACTTCATCCGGCAGCGAGGCGGCCACGGTATGGAGGAGGGAGGCCAAGCCTTCCCCGGTAAGGGCAGAGATCGCGCAGAACGGAAGCCGCGCTCGCTGGCAGAATGCCTCCAGGGGCTCGAGGCGAATTGGGCTCCCCGGAAGGTCCCGCTTGTTCGCCGCCACGACCTGGGGGCGGGCCGCGAGTGCTGGGGAGTAGGCCTGGAGTTCCGCCTGGAGCGCCTTGAAGTCCGCGATGGGATCCCGCCCGGTGGCCGGGTCGAGGTCAACTAGGTGGACCAGGAGGCGGCATCGCTCCACGTGGCGAAGGAAACGTGACCCCAGCCCCTTCCCCTGCGCGGCGCCGGGAATCAATCCCGGAATATCAGCCAGGACGAAATCTCGCCCGTCCTCCATCCGGACCAATCCGAGGTGGGGGGTGAGCGTGGTGAAGGGGTAGTCGGCGACCTTGGGACGGGCCGCAGAGAGCTTCGAGATCAGCGTGGACTTTCCAGCATTGGGAAAACCCACGATCCCGACGTCAGCGAGGAGCTTCAACTCCAGACGGAGTCGGCGACGCTCTCCTGGACGACCAGGTTCGGCTTGGCGGGGCACTTGATGCGTGGGAGACGCAAAGCGCGCATTGCCTCTCCCGCCCCGGCCCCTGCGGGCCACAACCAACTGCTCGCCCTGGGCGGCGAGATCGCCCAGACAACCCCCGGTGTCGGCGTCAAAGACCACAGTGCCCACAGGAACCCGGAGGATCAAGTGGGAAGCGCTCGCCCCGGTCTGATTTGACCCCTGGCCGTGAACCCCTCGGCCAGCACGATAGTGACGCTGGTAGCGGTAGTCGAGGAGGGTGTGGAGTCCAGGGTCCGCCTCGAAGATGACATCGCCCCCGTGGCCCCCATCGCCACCATCCGGTCCGCCCCGGGGAACATACTTTTCCCGTCGGAAGCTCACACACCCCCGGCCACCGTCCCCCGCCCGGACCTCGATTTCAACTTCATCAACAAACATGACGTTCCCCGGGACCGGGGAGCACGTTACAGGGCCGTGAGGACGCTTACCACACGGTGGCCCGCGCGCTGCTCGAAGCGGACGTGGCCATCCGCTTTGGCGAAGAGGGTGTAGTCGCTCCCGAGTCCGACGTTGAGCCCCGGCCGGAAGCGGGTCCCGCGCTGGCGGACCAAGATCGATCCTCCGGTAACGAACTGGCCGGCAAAGCGTTTGACGCCAAGACGCTGGGCGTGGCTATCGCGGCCGTTTCGGGAACTCCCAACGCCCTTTTTGTGGGCCATGGCTTACTCCTCGATCTTCGTGATCCGGACCCCGACAAAGGGCTGCCTGTGCCCACGGGTCCGTCGGTAGTTCTTCCGCCTTTTAAACTTCACGACCGTGATCTTCCGCGCCTTCCCCTCTCCCACCACTTCCCCTACGACCCGGGCCCCGGCCAAAGACCTGGGGTCTTCAACCACTCGCGTTTGATCGTAGAGGAGCAGGGGTCGGAACTCCACGCTCCCCCCCCGCTCGACCCCCAAGGTCTCGATCCTGATCACCTCTCCTTCTTTGACCCGGTACTGCTTGCCGCCCGTTACAAT
>JACOUJ010000336.1 GCA_016177865.1 Candidatus Rokuibacteriota bacterium | reverse complement strand
GCATCAAGCTCGAGAACATCAAGCTGGAGGACCTCGGCAAGGCCAAGAAGATTGTGGTGGACAAGGATAACAGCACGCTCGTCGAGGGGGCCGGCAAGACGTCCGCGATCGAGGGTCGCATCAAGCAGATCAGGGCTCAGATCGAGGAGACGACGTCGGACTATGACCGGGAGAAGCTCCAGGAGCGACTCGCCAAACTGGCGGGCGGCGTGGCGGTCGTCAAGGTAGGGGCCGCCACGGAGACGGCGATGAAGGAGAAGAAGGCCCGCGTGGAGGATGCCCTCAACGCCACCCGCGCGGCCGTCGAGGAGGGGATCGTCCCCGGTGGCGGTGTCGCCCTGCTCCGGACCGCCACGGTGTTGGGCAACCTCAAGCTCTCTGGCGACGAGGCGACCGGCGTGGCCATCGTCCAGCGCGCCCTGGAAGAGCCTATTCGGAAGATCGTCGAGAATGCGGGGCTCGAGGGCTCCGTGGTCGTCGAGAAAGTCAAGGCGGCAAAGGTGGCCACGCACGGGTTTGACGCCGAGACCTGCGAGTACGTGGACATGATGCAGGCGGGGATCATCGACCCCACGAAGGTGGAGCGGATCGCATTGCAGAACGCGGCCTCCATCGCCTCGCTGCTTCTGACTACAGAGGCGCTGGTCACGGACATGCCGGAGGAAGAGAAGAAGATGCCGCCCATGCCGCACGGTGGCGACATGTACTAAACCACTCGGGGGGCCTCCCCGGCCCCCTTCATCTCGGCTGGCCTGAGACCGGCCAGCCTATGGCCGAACCTCCCCCGCGCTCGAACAAGAAACGGGTGAGGCCAGGGGGACTGAGTGTTGAACAGGCGGGGCGCGGGCCTCGCGCCAATACGCCGGGCCTCCACGGGCATTTCCGTGGAGGCCAGGTTTTTTTGTGGGCTTGACCCGGCGGCGGCGGCGGTTGTAGAAGTGAGGGCGAGACGAGAAGGGCGGTCACGATGAGAGGGCGCGGCGGCGAGGCGCGGCGGCAGAATATTCTGGCGATTCTCCGGCGCACTGGGGGCCCGGTGGCTGGCGCGGAGCTTGCCCAGAGCCTTCGAGTCTCACGGCAAGTCGTGGTCCAAGACGTCGCGCTCCTTCGGGCCCAGGGCCATCGGATCCTTGCCAC
Source organism: Candidatus Rokuibacteriota bacterium (assembly GCA_016177865.1). GTDB lineage: Bacteria > Methylomirabilota > Methylomirabilia > Rokubacteriales > JACOUJ01 > JACOUJ01. Next base: position 3,621 of record JACOUJ010000336.1, on the reverse strand, counting down.
GCCTCACGGGTACCTCGCGCTCGAGGGAGGGGCACGGGTCTCTACCTCGATTGCTGCCCGCCACACCGGTCTGGTGGAGCTGGAGGATGAAATGGCCACCGTGGTCGCGCTCGGAGGGACCGTCGTGGACATTACGGTCGAGCACCCCCTCTACGGCGAGATCCGGGGGATGCTGATGGTCCGGAGCCATGATGACGTCAGGGCCTTCGTGGCCCGCTTGCGGGAATCCGAAGCCGCCCCACTCTCATCACTCACCCGGGGAGTTCATCTTCATACCCTCGAGGCCGAGAGCGACGCGGCCCTCGCGCAGATCGTTCGCGCATTGCGGGAGAAAGGCTATCTCGTGGAGGGCGAAAGTGGAGGGGAAAATTCCCTTGCGCCCCGAGACTCGCCCTGATAGGCTATTGAATCCCTTGCAACAGAACCTGCCCAGAAGGGAGCGATGAAGGGGGGTGGACATTCTGCGATCCTACGAAATCCTCACGATCGCCGACCCACGCTTGTCTGACGAGGAGATCGCTCAACTGATTGCCCGACTCCAGGAGGGGATGGCGGGGCTGGGGATTGAAGTGTCACGCGTGGATAACTGGGGTAAGCGCCGCTTCACGTATCCCATCGCGAAACAGCGCGAGGGAACCTACGTCGTCTTCGAGGTCCGAGGGGACCCGCCCGCCATGAAGGAACTCGGCCGCCAACTCAAGCTGAACGAGGCCATCCTCCGGTTCGCAACCACCTGCGCTCCGCCTCGGAAGCCGGCGGCGTCGCCCAGCGCTCCAGTCGCGGTCACGGAGGAAGGGCACTGATGGCCAGCCTCAACAAGGTTTTCCTTATCGGCAACCTCACCCGAGCCCCCGAACTTCGTTATACCCCCAGCGGTACGGCCGTCTCGGATCTCCGCCTGGCGGTGAACCGTGCATACACGACCCAGTCAGGGGAAAAGCGCCAGGAGACCTACTTCCTGACGGTCGTGGTCTGGGGAAAGCAAGCCGAGACCTGTGGGGAGTACCTCGACAAGGGGAGCCCCATCCTGGTCGAGGGGCGGCTGCAGACCAGGGAGTGGGAAGGCAAGGATGGCCAGCGGCGGAACGTCGTCGAGGTTGTGGCCGAGCGGATTCAATTCCTGGGACGCGCCCGTGGCGCCGGGCCCGAGGCCGAAGCTGTCGAAGAGCCGGGGGAGCGGGTCCAAGAAGGGGAAGAAGAGGTCCCCTTCTAGTGCTGGTCCAACTAACTTCGCCATACGTCGTTCTCAGTCGTCGCCAATCCTCACGTACAACCGCGTACGCTCCGGTTGGCTCCTCCCTCGGGCCTCGTCTGGCTCGTTATTTGGACCGGCACGACACGGAGGGGGACCAGAGGCCGAGCCAGGACAGTGCCCGCAGGGACGGACCGGCGAGGCCGACACGATCAATGGGGGCTCACCCCTCCTGGTGAAAAAATGAGCGTCGCTAAACCTATCAGGCGAAAGCGGTTCGGCCGCCGGAAGGTCTGCAAGTTTTGCCTCGAGAAGCTCAGCTTCATCGACTACAAAGACGTCCGGCATCTCAGAAGCTTTGTCAGTGATCGGGGGAAGATTATCCCTCGTCGGATCTCCGGAAACTGCGCCCGACACCAGCGCCGACTGACCACGGCCATTAAGCGAGCACGGACCGTCGCGCTCCTCCCATACACAGCCGAGGCCTGACGGCCGTGAAAGTCATTCTCATGGACGACATCCCGACCTTGGGGCGACAGGGAGAGGTGCGGGAGGTCGCTGACGGGTATGCCCGGAATTATCTCGTCCCGAAGAGGCTGGCGATCGAGGCCACGCCCCCTAATCTTCGTGACCTCGAACAGATCCGGGAACGCCAGGAGAGGGTGCTCCAGAGAACCAGAAGGGAGGCCGAGGCGGCGGCTTCACGGATTCGGGATGTCACGCTGACCATCCCCCGCCAGGCGGGCGAAGAGGGGAAACTCTTCGGGTCGGTCACCTCCCAGGATATCGTCAAGGGACTCGCGTCCGAGGGGATCCGGGTGGAGAAGCGCCAGATTCACCTCGAGGAGCCTCTGAAGATCCTGGGAGAGCATCTCGTTCCCATCCGCCTCCACCACGAGACCACAGCGGAGGTTCGGGTCCACATCGTTCCGAAGTAGGAAGTAGAAGGACACGGCCGTGGCTCACACGCTCCCCGAGCTTCTCGCCGCCAAGGTTCCCCCCCACAGCCTCGAGGCAGAGCGGGCGGTCCTCGGGGCCATCCTCCTCGAAGCGGAGAGTCTTCCCAAAGCGGTGGAGGTTCTTGCCCCTGAGCACTTCTACCATTCCGGTCACCGAAAGATGTTTTCTGCCATGGTGAGCCTGTTCGAGCGCGGCGAGCCGGTGGATGCCCTGACCCTCCAGGAGGAACTGAGGCGGCGCGATGCGCTGGAGGAGTTGGGAGGGGCGGTGGCCATCGCTACCATGGTGGAAGAGGCCGCGACGGCGGCCCACCTCCCGGCCTACGCCGAGATCGTCCGGAAGAAGGCGATCCTCCGGGAGCTGATCGGCATCTCGCACCAGATTATCCAGCAGAGCTTTGAGGCCCAAGAGGACGTGGACACCCTTCTCGATCATGCCGAGCGCCTCATCTTCCAGATCTCCGAGAAGCGGATCCAGCGCCAAGCCATTCAGGTCCGCGCCGTCCTCAAGGAGACCTTCGAGTACATCGAGGCCCTTTACGAGCGCAAGGAGCACGTGACCGGACTTCCCACCGGTTTTCCCGAGCTAGACCGGATGACCTCGGGACTTCAGACCTCGGATCTCGTGATCATCGCCGGACGGCCGAGCATGGGGAAGACGGCCTTTGCCCTCAACATGGCCCAGTACGCGGGGATCGAGCTCAGAAAGACAGTGCTGATCTTCTCGCTCGAGATGTCCAAGGAGCAGCTCGTTCAGCGCCTCCTCTGCTCGGAGGCCCGCGTGGATTCCCACCACGTTCGGACCGGCCACCTCGAAAACAAGGACTGGCCGAGGCTGACGAACGCCGCGGGTCGGCTCGCCGAGGCCACGATCTTTATTGACGACACCCCCGCGCTTTCCGTCCTCGAGGCCCGCGCCAAGGCCAGGCGGATGAAGTCCGAGCACGGTTTGGACCTTGTTGTCATCGACTATCTTCAGCTCATGCGGGGACGCGGCGGAGCAGAGAATCGCCAACAGGAAATCTCGGAGATCTCACGCTCCCTGAAGGCGTTGGCGAAGGAGATCAGGGTTCCGGTCGTGGCGCTCTCCCAGCTCTCCCGGGCTGTCGAGGCTCGGGCGACGCGTGACTACCGCCCCCAGCTCTCGGATCTTCGGGAATCCGGGGCCCTGGAGCAGGACGGTGACCTTATTCTCTTCCTCTATCGGCCCGAGCGCTACGGGATTGCCTCAGAGGAGGGGGAAAATCTGGCCGAGCTAATTATTGGCAAGCAGCGGAACGGGCCGGTGGGGACGATCAAGCTCACCTTTATTGCCGATTATGCCCGCTTCGAAAACCCGGAGCGGATGCGCCGCCCACCGCTCTAACTTCAGGTGTTCTTTAGCTCGTCTGTGATAAAATATATACCTTCTTCGGCAAGGAGGCGTGATCGGTGGAAGCGGTGATTGTAACGGGCGGCAAGCAGTACCGG
>JACOUJ010000335.1 GCA_016177865.1 Candidatus Rokuibacteriota bacterium | reverse complement strand
TGACGCGGCCATCTGTGTGAGCCGGGGAATCGAGGCCCGGTGCCGTGAGGCGCACATCCCGACAGAACGCTGCTTTGCCATCGGCGGGGCTGTGGATCTCGAACGCTTCTCCCCCGAGCTGAGTGGGGAGGGCATTCGCGCGGAGCTCGGCCTCGGGAAAGCCCCAGTTATTGGAACGGTCTCTCGCCTGGCTCCGAACCGAGGCCACGAACTCCTCCTGCGAGGCTTTCGTGGAGTAATCCAGAGCCTTCCCGAGGCCCGTCTCCTGATTGCCGGCAAGGGAGAGAGCCGCGGCCGGCTCGAAACCCTTGTCCGATCGCTTGATCTTTCCCGCGCAGTCGTCTTCGCGGGATATCGTGACCAGGACCTGCCCCAGGTCCTGGCGGCGATGGATCTCTTTGCCCTCATGGGCACCGGATCCGAGGAGTCCTGCCGAGCCGCTCTGGAAGCGATGGCCGTGGGCAAAGCCGTGGTCGGCAGAAAGGTGGGCGCCCTTCCGGAGACGATCCGTCACGGAGAGACCGGATGGCTTCTCGAGGGGGATACCCCGGAGGAGTTGACCGATGCGTTGCTCATGCTTCTTAAGGATCAGGACCGGGGAAAAGGCATGGGTCGCGTCGGGCGGCATGTGGCCGAGAGTGAGCACAGCGGGGCTGCCCGAGCTCTCAAGACGGAGGCCGTCTACCGGAGCCTTCTCGGTGAGTGACCGGCCCCTCAAGACGCTCCACCTGATGAGCTGTCGGGGGTGGAGCTCGGACGCCTACTGGGCGGGACGGATCGTTCAGGAGCTGGAGCGCCAAGGCCAGGAAGTGACGTTGGCCTGCCGTCCCAGTATCCCGAAGGTCGCGGCGGCGCTTCGGGCCCTCGGGGTGAACCGCTTCATCTCTCTCCAGATGGTTTCGGGATTTGCTCCCGTGGCCGACCTGAGGGATCTTTCCGCCCTCCGGCTCCTGCTCCCACGATTCGACCTCGTCCATGTTCACCGCGGAAAAGAACACTGGCTGGCGGCGGTTGCCAACCGGCTTCTCCCTGTACCGCGCCCTCTCGTCAGAACCCGCCACATTATTCTGCCCGTTAGATCTCATTCCCTGAACCGTTGGCTCTATCGCCAAACCGATCTCGTCGTCACGGTCTCTGAGGCACACCGCGAGAGCTACCTGGCCACGGGCCTTGTTCCTCCCAGCCGCCTCCTCACGCTCACGGGCGGAGTGGATGCCAGGGTCTTCAGGCCGGAGGTGGATGGTCTCGGTTTTCGGCGTGCCCTCGGATTCACTCCTGAGCATCGAATGGTGGGAGTGGTCGCCCGGCTTCGCGCCATGAAAGGGCATCGGACCTTTTTGGAGGCGATGAGTCAACTGGTCGGTCGAGATCCTCTCCTTCGGGTACTCGTCATTGGAGAAGGACCGGATGGAGATGGGTTGCGTCGTCTTGGCGAAAGCCTCGGCATGGGTGAGGGGCTCAGGTTTTTGGGGCACGTGGAGCCAGTCCCCCAGGCCCTGGCGGCCCTGGATGTGGCTGTCTACCCCTCTCATGATTCCGAGGGGATGGGGCGGGTCCTCTTCGAGTACATGGCCTCCGGACGCCCGATCGTGGCCACCCGGGTCGGCCTCGCCCCTGAGGTTCTCAAAGACGGTGACTCGGCCCTCCTGGTGCCTCCCCGCGAGCCCGCCTCTTTGGCGACGGCCGTTCGCCACCTCTTGGACGATCGTTCGCTCGCGGCCAAGCTGGGCGCGACGGCGCGGCAGCTCGTGGAGGAGCGACACTCGGGCGAGATGGTTGCCACTCAGCTCCTCGACCGGTATCGCCAACTCGTCCATATTTGATGCGCATCGGGCTCGTCCGCCGAGATTTCAGACTCTATGGGGGGGCTGAGCGATTTACGGCACGCTTCATCGAAGCTCTCAGAGCTCATGGCGATCAGGTCACGTTGATTACTCGGAGGTGGGAGAGGCTCCCTCCCGACGTGGCGGTCGCACGAGTCCCGGTGGTGTCGGGGAGTGGGGTCCTGCGCGCGTTGTCGTTCGCGCTCTTTGCAGCGCAAAAGGCCCGAGAGCTTTCCCTCGATCTCGTCCATAGTTTCGATCGGATCTTTCAGCAAGACCTTTACCGGGCAGGGGAGGGGGTTCACCGGGAATGGCTGGCGAGGCGCCGGGCCGCCCTCCCCCGCATGACCACGTTGACTGATTCTCTCCTCCCCTTCCACCGGCTGATTCTCGCCCTGGAGCGCCAGATCTTTCAGCGGGGGGGCGCTCGCTTGATCATGGCCAACTCGGAGCAGGTCGCGCGCGAGATCGCCCGGCATTACGCGCCGCTTTCCGCTCCCGTCAAGATCGTGAGAAACGGCGTGGACCTGGAGCGCTTTCATCCTCGGGCGCGCACCACGCTCGGCCCTCAGACACGCACCACGTTGGGCCTTGGACGCGATGATGTCGTCTTGCTGTTTCTCGGGAGCGGGTTCACACGAAAAGGGCTGGCGTTTCTCCTTCACGCCCTCGGACGCCTGCCGGTCCAGGATCGGCCCTCTCTCCTGGTGGTTGGCAAGGGCCGGGCGGAACCTTACCTCGCCCTCGCCCGGCGTCTCGGTCTCAATGGGGGGGTGAGATTTGTGGGCGTTGTGGCCGACCCGCTCCCCTTCTATGCCGTAGCCGACGCGTTTGTCCTCCCCTCGCTCTACGACCCGTCCTCCAATGCCTGCCTCGAAGCCATGGCTGCTGGCCTTCCAGTCGTCACCACTCGGGCCAACGGGGCTTCCGAACTGATCGAAGACGGCCGGGAGGGGTGGGTCGTGGACAATCCCCAGGACACAGAGGCGCTTGCGGAGCGCCTCAGTCAGCTCGGGGACGTCACCGCAAGGTTAGAGATGGGCCGCCGGGCGCGAGACCGGGTGGAAGCCTACCCCTGGGATCGTCACCTGCGGGAGGTGCTCGCCCTGTACGCCTCCCTCACCCCCCGCTAGTCTAGCAGGCTGTTGAAAAAATCCACCTGCGGCGTTGGCGCCTTGTCTGGCTGGTCATTTGGACCGGCACCACAATTCTTGCATTTCCGTTAGGCCGGGTTGGTTGGCACACCCGCTGGCGATCCGACTGCCTGATTTCAGTGGCGTTGCAATGGCTCCACCCACGAACATCCGCTGCTACGACGCTGGGAGCATCAGGGAGCAGAGCCAATCAAAGGCGAGCCGAGACTGACGGCTGATGGGGCGCTCCTCTTAGATGAGAACGAATGGCTCACCCTGGAAGATGGTGTGCAGATTCAGTTTCAACAACGGGGTAACCAGAAACAAGCTCAGACCTATCAGACCCATCCCCAGGCTGGTTGCCAGCCATAACCCAGAGATACCATATTGATAGCCGAGTCCCATGCTGCCCATGGTTGCCGCACCGCCAAGCACCGTCGTGGCCATAGTGCCGGTGAACATCAACGGTGCGAGACGCCTGCCCGCTACGGCATAATCATCTCGCGTTTTTGCCCGTTTCCAGCCCAACCACCCCACGCCTAACACCAATAACAAGTAAAGCCCAATGAGGGAGAGATCAATAACCACAATTGTCTCCTTTGCCATGTCGCTTTGGCGGATTGTCTGGAATAGCCGCGGTGCCAATATCTGCTGCACCAATGAGTCATCAACGCGCTTTAACC
>JACOUJ010000334.1 GCA_016177865.1 Candidatus Rokuibacteriota bacterium | reverse complement strand
ACCATCATACCGAAACCGTGGCGTCCTCACGGCCGTCGCCAGGTGCGGCGAGGGCCTCGGGAGTCCAGGTGATCTCGATAAAGGCCGACTCCTGACCGGGAGGGACGGGACAGTCGCTCACGATCGGCTCCAGGCCGCGCGAGCCAGCATGACGGCCATACCGAGGGTGATGAGAAAAAACGCCCACGCCCCGATCCGGGTCGGAAAGATTCCGCCGCCGATGGCGGGCATCGAGGCCGCGCCACCGCGGAGGGCGATCCGTCCGACCTCGAGCGCGCGGAAGAGCACGAGCGCGGTCAAAATGCGGGCAAAGTCCCGTCGCGAGAGCACCCAACGATCGAACCAGCGAACCTCCCGGCTCAAGAGGTAGGGGAAGAGGAGGACGATGACGGCGCCGATCACGAACCAGAATGCGACGTATCGGCCGGGCCCGAGCCCGCGCATCTGGAGATAGAGTCCGCCGAACCAGTAAACGACCCCGTAGATCAGATAGGCCCACGCGGCCTGTTTGAACTTGGCGTCACGCGCGGTCATACGGGCATGCTAGCACACGCCTCAGACGCTCTCAATCAGAGCCTCAACACGCCTCGGATGTGATAATCCTGCACGCCGGAGTTGCGGCCGCTCGACGCTCAGCACACCGTGGCGCCTGCCAGGCTTTTAGTTCTTCGCGTCCTGAAAATTAATATCCCAGTGCGTCCCATCACACCGGGGCTTATTCTTTGAGCCACCGCACCGACACAAGGTGTAATGCTCTCCTTGCTCGAGGCGCCGCCCTTCCTCGTCCCTTAATTCGGGACCTCCGACCACCTCGTACGGACCGCCCCTGGAAACCGTAATCATGGGTGGCCGATCCCTCTCTTCGTGCTCAACCCCCCCAAGGGAGTAGCTCAAGGCGCCGGAGGGGCACTTCTTGATTGTCTCGATGATCGCTTCGATGGTCGCGCCATCTGGATTGATCCATGGCTCGGCCTCCAAGCTGAATACCGAAGAGATCTGATCGGTACAATGCCCTGCGTGGGCACAGATTCCCCGATTGTCGTGGATGGTGATGTTTGCGCCTTGGTAATCGACCCGTTTGTCCTTGGACCCATCAGTCAGTTTCTCTCCGGAGAACCCTATCCTGGCATGGGTCCCGTCGCAAAATGGCTTCTTGGCGGACCCGCCGCAGCGGCACAACGCCATGACCGACTTGGTTGGGATGGCTTCGCCTCTCGAGTTGTGGAGCGTGTTCAAACCATTGACGATGTAAGGACCATTCTTCGACGCTTCAATGGACGGTTTCCTCTCATCCGCAGGGGATGTCACGGATGCTCCTCCCGACTTTTATGCCACTGGACTTCGTTTCCAGCAGCAGCCCACAATCTCCTTATCTTCGCCATAAGGGACTCCTCACCCGAAAGCTCCCCGTAGCACCCGCCATCGTAAAAGCCAGTGATCCTGTCCCGGAAGCTCTGCTCCTCACGACAGAATCCGATGATATGCTCTGGGTTCCCAAGGGGGAAACGGCCTGGAGCCTCCTCAGTCTCCGAGCCTTTCCAAATACCGAATGGTGCGTTCCCCCACGCCCATTCGCAGTCTCCCAGCGGGTTCTCACGTAACCAACCAATGGAAGTGCCGTGAATAGGTACTGTCATGCCGACAATGACCACCTCAGCATCGCAACCTGATTGATCAATCTCGTCTGCGATCTCCTCGGGAAAACGATCTACGGGTTTTACTTCGACAAACACCTTCTCAGCCTCGGTGATGACGAAATCCGGTATCCATCCGTCGAAATCAACCGGTTCATACTCGTATCGCCACCCCAATAAATCAAACATGGCAGCCCCGCCCACAGAGCCCCGTGGAGATTTCTTCGCTTCGATCTCCTTGGCCAACTGGGGCTGTTCAAGGAGATGGCGCGCCCCCTCCTTGGGGTCTTCCAAGACCCTCCGAAGGGATCTTAGCCGTTGTTCCTCCAACCCCTGGGAAAGAAACTCGCTCACAGCGTCCGTTGGAATCCGCCATTCCGTTCCTACCTTCAGCGCGGCAATTCGACCGCGGTGGATTAGATCTTCCACTGTGACACGGTCGACTCGTAGGACGTCCGCGACGTCGGCGGGTGTGAGGAGAATCGGATTCGACGAGTTGTTCATCTCCCAACGCTCAACTTGAAGTGAACGGCAGTATAGAATATACCGAAGGCTACGGAATGTCGCTGGCCAATGCCTCGCATAGGTCCTTACCCCCGAGGTCGGAAGCGTGTGCCCATTTGCTAGCGGATCTGGGCCACTCAAGCGCGGGCCGCCGGTGCACGCCTTTGGGTTTTGCGCCGCGCCCGGTTATGGCTCGTCGGTCGTAGCGCCTTGCCGGGTCGCCGCCCAGGATGCTCGTACAGAGTCTCCGGAGCGATGTCCGCCCCATTTGGCCACGCGACAGTGCCACCATCCAGGAAAAAGCGTCGGAAGTAGACAGGATCCCGAAGCGGCTCGAAGATCGGGCCGTCGAGCCACTGTCTGAAATCGATGGTGTTCTCAGAGTTGTCGTTGAACGTCACGCGGATGCGAAAGCCACCGCGGTACTCCGCCCGGATCACGGATGGCAGAAAGCTCATAGAGCGCCTCACTCCAAGGGCTCGATCCTTTGCAAAGGACGCCCCGCCTTTATGTTGTCCCAATTGGCCTCGATCTCTCCGCGATGGAGTGATGCCCACCGCGCGATCAGCCCAAGCGCCGTCCTTGACCGGATGTTTCCGACCATCATCATTCCGTCCAGGCCGAACTTGCCTTGCTGTCCCTGATACTCAGCATGGAAATGAGCCGGCTCGTGCTCCTTGTAGAACATGCGAATGATGATTCCAAAGAACACGGAGATGATCGGCATACTTCAGCTTCGCCTCAACGAAGCGCCGGCACAACGACAATTGGGCGGATTATATGATACACGGAACGCCGCAGGGATGCCGCAGCCTAATGTTCCCGGGTTGACTATCAGACTTAGGGTGGGCCGGGTCGGCGTTGTGGGATACCGAGCCAGAGTGAGGGGAGGGTCCGGTCGCTAGCCCTGAGGTTGGAAGCGGGTGCCCATTTGCCGGCGAATCTCGGCCAGCAGCTCCGGGGTAATCACCGGGTGCCCGTTTGACCGGGCGTAGGCCTCGACCGCCTTGACGACCATGCCACGGGCGAACGATGGGATGGCGTCGAGGCGTGCCCGAGCCGCCTCTCCCCATGGAAGCTCGAAGCGGACCTCGAGGCCGAAGGTCTGCGTGTCGGGAAGGGCGATCAGCTCGCCGCCATACTGGCCTGGTTCGTAGGCGCAGGCAGGATCCTCTGCCAGGTAGTCACCGTATGTGGCGTAAGCGCGGCAGCGGCAGCCGCCGCAAATCTTTGAGAACTCGCAAGCCCCACAGCGCCCGCCGAGTTTGGGCTCCCGAAGGTCTGCGAAGATGGTCGCCTGTTCCCAGAGGTCCCTGAACGAGTGCGCCCTGAGATTTCCGGCGGAGACAGGCATGTAAGGACATGGGGTCACGTCCCCTTCGGGCGTGATCCGGCAGTAGTACTTGCCTGCCGGGCAGCTTCCGTGGGCATAGTTCCTGAGCAGGGGGGACGTGGGGTCGAGCTGCCAGATGATCCGCCGGAAGTGGGGCGCGCACTTGGCCCGGAGCAGGAGGCCATCCGCGCGGCCGGCGGGCACGCTCCACGGGTCCTCCTGATTGTCGAAGACGGATGGCGTGTGATAGCTCCCGCCGTTTCCTACCCCTTGAACCTTCGCGAGATAGGTCAAGATCCGCTCGTATTGGGCGGGCGTAACATCGGTGAGCCGCTCGCCGCGACCCGTGCGGACGAGAAAGAAGAAGTTCAAAACCTTGGCCCCGAGCTCCCGGGCCAGGTCGATCATCGCCGGGATCTCGTCCACATTCCAGTCCGTGACGGACATGTGCAGAGAGAAGTCGAGCCCTTCGGTGCGGAGGGCCTCGGTCGCCCGCACTGCCCCTTCCCAGGCGCCGGGGAGGTGGCGAAAGTCGTCGTGCCTTTTCGGATCAGTGGAGTCGAGCGAGAGGCTCGCCCCCTGCGCCCCATGCTCCCGGAGGAGGCGGGCCTGTTTCTCTCGGAGGAGGACGCCATTGGTCCCGACGACGACCGTGAATCCCTTCTCACGTCCCGTGGCGGCGAGGGCGTAGAGGTCCTTGCGGAGGAGGGGCTCGCCCCCGGTGAGGATCAGGAAGACATTGGGGTTGACCTGGGCGATCTCACCCATGACACGGCGGCATTCTGCGGTCGTCAGCTCGCCCGAGGCATCGGCCCCGGCAAACGCCGACATGTAACAGTGCGCGCACAGCAGGTTGCACCGCTGGGTGAGATTCCACGACACCGAGTATGCCTTGTAGGTCATTCTGTCTTTGTTGTCCTGGCGGGTGGTGCCGAGGATGCCTCCGAGAGCCGCGCGAAAGTGGGACCCTCGTCAGGGTGACGTAGCGCGGCTCGGAGGAGGCGCCTCGGCGACAGGACCCGCAAAAGGCCGACTAGGATTTCTTCTGCTTGATGTACCCGGCGATCACCTCGTTCATGGTGTTGCGGGCCTGGCCGATCCCCTCCTCGCAGATCGCGAGGTCAATGGTCGTTATGCCCTTTTCGCGGGCCCCCTTCTCGACCTCCTCGCGCGTCATGTCGCGCATGAATCCGGCGGGGACCCGGTTGAGGCGGGCGGTCGCCTCCTGAGTCCAGGCAAACTCACTGGAATGGCCGTTCCCGCCGTTCCCCTCGGGCATCTCGGCGGGCTCGAACTTCGTCTTGGCCAGGAGCGTGTCCCACCCGGCGCCGAGCTTCTCGCGCCCGACCGTTTCCTCGATCATCGGGAGCGCGAGCTGGCAGGTGATCACGGGGATCTTCCGGGAGCGGGCGTACTTCTCGACGCGGGCCTTGGCCCTGCGCCGGAGGTACGCGTCGGTGACCTCGCGGAGGGCGTCCCGCGCGTCGCCCGACCACTTGACGGTCACGCCGGGCATCGTCTCTTCCTCCTGGATGGATCCCTCCTGGGCGGCGATCGCCTCGACGACGGCCTTGTCGATGATCTGGAACTTCTCCGCGCCGGCTCCACAGACCGGACATTTGACGACGGGATTGGGTCCCTTGACCGTGTAGCCGCAGATCGAGCAGATGGCCGTGGCGGGCTCCGCCTCGGCCCGGAGCTTCGCGACGGCGAGGTCCTCAGCCAGGATCTGCAT
>JACOUJ010000333.1 GCA_016177865.1 Candidatus Rokuibacteriota bacterium | reverse complement strand
GGAGAGGGCGAGCAAGATCGTATAGCCATCCGGCTTCGCGTTCGCGACAAAGGACATGCCCACCGCGCCCGCCGCGCCCGTCTTGTTCTGCACCACCACGGGCTGCTTGAGCGCCTTCTCCAGGGCCGGGGCCAGCGGGCGGGCCGTGAGGTCGGCGACCCCGCCTGGCGGAAACGGCACCACAAGACTGATGGGATGCGTCGGGAATGACTCCTGGGCTCCGACCCCAACCGGGAGGACGAGAAGCAATACCAGTAGGGCTGTCAGCAGGCGGGGCATCATGGGTTTCCCTCCTCGAGACGTGGGTTTGCCTCGTGGCCGAGGCGGCGGCGCCAGTCCATCCCCCGGGTCAATATCGGTCCCAAGCTCAGGAGCAGGAGTCCGAGACCAACGAGGAGCATGGTGGCCGCGATGGGTCGATTGACGAAGATGGCGTAGCTCCCTGACGACATGGCCAGAGATTGCCGGAAGCTCATCTCCAGCATCGGGGCCAGGACGAGCCCCAACACGATCGGCGCAGTTTCAAAATCGAATTTGCGGAGCAAATACCCAAGCGCTCCCATCACCGCCATGATCCAAACGTCCACGACGCTTCCATTGACGGCGTACACGCCAAGAACGCAAAAGAGAAGGATCGCCGGGTAGAGGATCGGATAGGGGATCCGAAGCAGGTTCACAAAGACCCCGACCATGGGGAGGTTCAGGACCAGAAGGACGACGTTCCCGACATACATGCTAGCGATGAACCCCCAGAAAAGCTCGGGTTGCTGCGTGATGAGGAGAGGACCGGGTGAGATCCCGTGGATCATCATCGCCGCAAGCATCACGGCGGGGATCGGCCCTGAGGGGACGCCCAGGGCCAGCATGGGGACAAAGGCCCCGGAGGTGGCCGAGTTATTCGCGGATTCGGGCCCGGCCACCCCTTCCACCGCCCCCTGACCGAACCGCTCCGGGTATTTTGAAAGTCTCCGCTCGACCGCATAGGAGACGAAGGACGAGATGATGTGAGCCGAGCCGGGGATGATTCCGATCAAGAATCCGAGGACCGTCCCCCGCCCGATCGGCCAGACCGAGTCACGCCACTCCTGACGCGAGGGCAGGAGCTCCCGTAGCCTCGGTTTGAGGACCTCGGGTGGCGTGGCCTGCCCGGCCGTGAGCAGGATCTCAGACAGGCCAAAGAGCCCCACGGCGACCGGCACGACGCCGATGCCATCCCCAAGCTCGACCAGTCCGTAGTAGAAGCGAAAGAAGCCGGTCATCGGATCAATCCCGATCATTCCAAAGAGGAGGCCGAGGGCGGCCATCGCCAGCGACTTAGCCATCGAGCCCCCGCTCATGTACGCCAGGACTAGAAGCCCGAGCAGCATGAGGGCGAACATCTCAGGAGGGCCGAAGCGGAGGGCGAAGCTGGCCAAGGGCGGGGCTAGGAGCATCAGCCCCACCACGCTCACGGTCCCCGCGATATAGGAGCCGATGGCGGCGATCGCCAAGGCGGCCCCGGCCCTCCCCTTCCGCGTCATGGCATAACCGTCGATGCAAGTCATCACCGAGGCGGCCTCACCGGGAATCCGCATCAGAATAGAGGTGGTGGAGCCGCCGTACATCGCTCCGTAGTAGATCCCCGCCAGAAGGACGATAGCCGTCGTGGCGTTGAGACCAAACGTCGCCGGCAGGAGGAGACTGATCCCCGCTAGCGGCCCGACCCCAGGGAGGACTCCTACCAGGGTCCCAATGACGCACCCCACGACAGCATAGAGGAGGACCGGCGGGCTCAGGGCAACGGAGAACCCCAGGGAGAGATTGTGGAGAGTCTCTGGCATTAAAACCCGAATGGCCCGCGCGGGAGCTGGACTCTAAGAAGATTATAGAAGAGGTAAAACGATCCCAGCGAGAGGGCCAAGGAAAGCGCCCCCACGAGAAGGGGACGTTTTCGCTCCACCACTCCGAAGAGAACGACAAGAATCAGCAGGATGGTCAGCCGATAGCCGAACCGCTCCAGGGCCATGGCCGCGAAGACGCAGGCCCCCAGGATGGCGATGGCATGCCTTCCTTCACCCCATCCGAGACTGCTCAATGGCCCCGAATTGCCACCGAAGGCCACGACGACAATCCCGAACATCCCGAGGGCGATGGCCAGAAGGAGCGGTAGGAACCCAGGGCCGGGGTTGTGAGGCGTTCCCACGGGGAGCTTCTGGGCTTCCCAAATCACACCAAGCGCGAGAAGGACCAGGGCCGTCTTCTCGCCGTCGCCGGGGTTGAGGTCCACGGCCCGGATCGCGTCCTCCAGCACAACTGCCTGGAATCCCTGGTGGACGGCATCGAGGACGGTCGCCTTGACGCAGTAGTCCGTGGCAAGTCCCCCCACGAAGAGGCGCTGGATGCCACGGATCCCTAGGATGATTGGCAACTGCATCTCCTCGGCATCTCTCGCCTGGAACGCGGAATACGCGTCCTCCTCGGGGTCCATGCCTTTCGAGATCACTTCGGCGGAAGACGGCAGCCGGAGGGCGGGATGGAATTCGGCCCCCTTGGTGCCTTGAATGCAATGGGACGGCCATACCCCGCCATAGATCTTGAAGTGTTTGGTCTTCTCCAGGTGCCAGTCTCGTGTGGCAAAGATGGGGGCTCCGGCCGTCTCGAATTTTTGCATGACCGTGTTGAGAATCGATACCACCTCATCCCCCCTCGGGACCGCGAGAGAGCCTCCCGGGCAGAAATCGTTCTGCATGTCGACAACCAAGAGGGCATCCTGCTCTGGCTCAATTCGCACGCTTGTCACGGTCGTTCCCTCCCAAGCGCCAATTCAAGGTCGGCGCTCACGGTCGGATCAGGCTCGCCGGCCAGAGCCATCTCCAAGACCGCCCCTGCCTCCCTGCCTTCGATGCGACCCAGGGCCCAGGCCGCGTGTTGACGAACCACCGGATCCGGGTCATGAAGGCTCTTGACCAGGGCCTCGACGGCCTGGGAATCCTCGCGATTCCCGAGCGCCAGCGTCACAGATCGAAGCAGTCCGCCGCGCTTGGCCCTGCGCACCGGACTCCCTGAGAATGTCGTTCTGAATCCCGTCTCGTCGAGAGCCAGGAGGTCGGTGAGGCTCGGCAGAGGTCGCATCGGCAGAAAATCGGCCTTCTCTGTCACGGGCGCCTTGCGGTTCCACGGGCAGACGTCCTGGCAGACATCGCAGCCGAAGATCCACTCCCCCATGGCCGGGCGCAGCTCTTCAGCGATTGGCCCACGAAGCTCGATCGTGAGATAGGAGATGCAGCGGCGGGCATCCAAGGTGTAGGGGGCCGTAAACGCCCGGGTCGGGCACGCGTCGAGGCATCGGGTGCAACTCCCGCAATGATCCGCGAGAGGTGCGTCGTACTCCAGTCTGGCGGTTGTGAGGAGCAGGCCGAGAAAAAACCAGGATCCGAGCCTCGGGTGGATGAGCATCGTATTTTTCCCGATCCAGCCCAAACCGGCCCTGGCGGCCAGATCCCGCTCCAGGACAGGCCCCGTATCCACATAGATCTTCCCTTCGGCCTCAGGACCCGCTGTTTCCCGGACGAACTCCTGAAGCGTTTCCAGCCTCGGTTCCATGACCGCGTGATAGTCGCGTCCCCAGGCGTATCGTGAGACACCGCGCCACGAGCCAGCCTCCGGCGGGTTTCCCTGGTAGTAGTTGAGGGCGACTACAATGACCGATCTGGCGTCCGGCAGGATCTTCTGAAGATCGAGGCGCTTCTCTCGGCCCCGCGCAAGATACTCCATGGTCCCGCCATAGCCAGCCGCGAGCCATTGCTCGAAGGCAGACCCGTGGGTCGGGGGGCCGGCCGGTCCGATCGCGACCAGATCGAACCCGATTTCCCGAGCTTTGGCCTTGACGGCCTCGGTGAGGGTGCGGCGAGTGATGTTCATCGGCGGCGCGCCTTGACGACGACGTGGCTCTGAGTTAGGTCACGTCCTCCAGCGCTGAGATACGCGAGGTAGCTTCCCCATCGCCCGTCAGATTCCCACCTGGGCCGTAGGTGCGCCAGGGTCTGCATGGCTTCTGCCTCTGAGGCAAATTGCCTCACGTGACACTCCACCTGGAGATGTTCGATGGAAAAGCCGGTCCTCCCGAGGATCTGACGCAGCCGGTCCTCGCTGTAGGCAAAACGAGAAACCTTCGCGGTCTCCTTCCACTGATCAATATGGAATGCGGCAAAGACCAAAGGATCTCCGGCCGACAGACCGTCGGCGGCCCGCTCAATAATGGCGTCCGACATGCAAAGGTGGGCCGCCACCATCTGGATAGGACGGCCAAGGCGGCGGTAATCGCTCGTCTCGGCGTCAGCCACGCGGAATTCGACGTTGACGATCCCGCGCTCCTTCGCGACGAGAGCAGCCTGGGCAATGGCGTCTTCGTCCCGGTCAAGCCCGATGACCCACCGAGCATCCGGAGCGATCGCCAGAACCAACCTCCCCTGCCCGCACCCCACGTCGAGCACGTTCCTTTCGGAAGGGCAATCGGCCCTGATGAGATCGAGAAGGCCGGGGCTCAGCCCATGATTCGCATCCGGGGGATTCCCCACGGCTGACGGTCCGGCCGAAAAATTCACGGCCTATCATCCGTCTCTTCCCGGAAGTTGTCAATGAACCCCCTGCCGACGACGAGAGGGCGGCAAGGAGGCCGGACGGACGGCTCAGGGAAGAAGACTAGCCGGTGACGGCGCCCTCCGAGGCAGAAGAAACAAGGCGAGCGTACTTGGCCATGACGCCTGTCGTGTACCGAGGCTTGGGAGGTCTCCACTTGGCGAGCCGCTTTCTCAGCTCACGCTGGCTCAGCTCCACGTCGAGGCGGCGGCGCTTGATGTCAATCACGATCATGTCGCCATTTCGCAACACCGCGATAGGCCCGCGGGCCGCCGCCTCCGGAGCCACATGCCCCACCATGAAGCCGTGCGTCGCGCCCGAGAAACGGCCGTCGGTGATCAAGGCGACCGAGTCGCCGAGCCCTGCCCCCTGAAGGGCGCTGGTCACCCCCAGCATCTCCCGCATCCCGGGGCCGCCCTTCGGCCCTTCATACCGGATCACGACCACGTCCCCCGGCCTGATCTTGCCGGCCTTGACCGCTGCGAAGGCGTCTTCCTCACGATCGAAGACGCGGGCTGGCCCGCGGTGAACGATTCGCTCGTGACCGGCCACCTTTCCCACGGACCCCTCCGACGCCAGATTTCCTTTCAAAATAACCTGTCCGCCGGTTGTTTTCAGCGGGTCGACGAGAGAGCAAATCACCTGTTGCCCCGGCGTCTCCCGCGCGGCGCGCGCCTCCTCTCCGATGGTTCGGCCCGTGACGGTTCGCTCTCCGGTGTGGAGAAGGCCGGCGTCAAGCAGCCGCTTGGCGACCACCGCCATCCCCCCCGCCTGATACATCTCCGGGGCCGTGAATCGCCCCCAGGGCTTGAGATCGGCCAGGACCGGGGTCTTTCGTGAGACCCGGTCAAAGTCATCGATGGTGAGACGGACCCCGGCTTCTCGGGCCACGGCCAGCAGGTGAAGGACCGCGTTGGTCGAGCCGCCGGTCGCCATGACCCCCGCAATCGCGTTGAGGAGGGCCTTTCGGGTGAGAATCTGGCGCGGGGTGACCTCGGATTTGAGCAGTTCCATGACGAGCTTTCCACAGTCGAAGGCCACCTCTTCTTTTCTCGGGTCTTCCGCCGGGACGCCATTCGCCCCCAGGGGGGAGATCCCCAGCATTTCAAACGCGGTCGCCATGGTGTTGGCGGTAAACTGGCCCCCGCACGCCCCGGCCCCGGGACAGGCATGCGCCTCGATGGCCCGCAGATCGGCCGCGCTGAGCTTACCCGCGTTGAATCCTCCGACCGCCTCGAAGACATCCTGGATCGTCAGACGGCGTCCCCGGTACTCGCCGTACATGATCGAGCCCCCGTAAAGCATCAGGCCCGGGATGTTCAAGCGGGCAAGGGCCATGACGGAGCCGGGGATGGTCTTGTCGCACCCCGAGATCGTCACGAGGGCGTCAAGAAGATGGCCTCTGGCCACAAGCTCGATGGAATCGGCGATCACCTCACGACTGACCAGCGAGGCTTTCATCCCTTCGGTCCCCATCGCGATCCCGTCGGTCACGGAGACCGTGTTGAACTCGATCGGCGTGCCGCCCGCGGCTCGCACCCCCTCTTTCACCTTTTGGGCAAGCTTCTGGTGATTCCAGTTACACGGGGTAATTTCGATCCATGAGTGGGCGACACCGATCAGGGGGCGGGCCAGGTCCTCGTCCGTGAAGCCGATGGCCCTGAGCATCGCGCGGGCCGGGGCGCGGTCGGGTCCGTCGAGCAGGATACGACTCCTGGGGCGTGGCGGGGTCATGTAATCTCCTCGCGTCTATCTTACCGCTTTTCGGATTGGGGCGACGAAGTTCTGGCAGGGATTGGGTCGCCCCACCACTGCTCCGCGCGGGCCGCCCGGATCTCCTCGGAGTCAATAATGGGGATCCCCCCGAGACGATCAATGAGGGAGATCCGGATGGAAAACCACATGTGATAATCTGTGGCATACAAGGTCTTTTGAGGAGAAGTCGGCTCCTCCGCATCGGCCCGTGCAAGCGAAGGGGCAAGTGCGATTAACCCCAGGCAGGTAAGCGCGCAGGCGAGTAACGTCTTCGGCATCTCGGCTCCTTTCGTGTCATAGGATTGAACACAAAAAAATTGTAGCGCGCCGGTTTGCGCAAAGTCAATTTTATGAGTCGCCTTCTCCTCCTCTGGCGCTTCTATGACCGGGTCTATCAGCGCCTCCACCGTCTTCAAGACCTCTCCCTCCCTGAGGGCACGGTGCTCCGCCTCGGCCTCACCCGATACCGGGGCCGACCGCTGACCCTGAGTGACGGCAGCGTCATTCGCCGCGGAGACCGGATCGGGATCATCCATATCCACAATGAGGGGGTGGCCTCCCTCCACGCCCCAGATGGAACGCCCCATCGGGGCGCGCTGATCTTTCTGGAGCGCTTCCGCGCCTCAATGAGATCGCTGAGCGGCCAGATGGCCACAGGCGCTCTGGCTGATGTCCGCGCCTTGACGAGCACCACGGTCATATTCGCCGCGATGGCGAGGGCCGGGTTTGATGTCCTCCCGCTCAGGCCGAGGTGGTGGGGACGGGCGCTCGGGACCTACCAGAGATGGCTGATGGCCCGTCACCATCCCCTCGGGAACAGACGGTTCAAGCTCGATCGGTTCGTCGAGTCGCGCGCCGTCTGGATCTCCCGGGAAGCGCTCCTTCGGCGCTACGGGCCGGCCTCGAGCAGCTCGGAGAGGGGGACGAGGGCGTAGCCACCCTGGCGAAGACCATTCAGCATGGCTGGCAGAGCCGCGAGGGTGCGGGCCGGGGCACCGGGGAGGCCCGCAGCGTCGTGGAGGTCGACGATCGCCCCGGGGTGAACCCGCTTGAGCACATGGGCGGCCTGGAGCTCCGGGGCCCGACGGCGAAGTCCTTCAGGCTGGATAGACCAGAGGACGCACCGGAGCCCGAGACGAGAGAGCCAGGGAAAGACCGAGAGATTGACCATCCCCCAAGGGGGCCGGAAGTCTCGAACCGGTCGGCCGGTCAGGTCTTCCAAGACTTCAACACCCGAACGGATTTCCTCCCCCGTCTTTCCAGGCGAACACCACCAGAGGTTTCTGTGGCGGAACCCGTGGGCTCCTATATCGTGGCCCGCGCCGGTAATGGCTTTCACAACCTCCCGCGCCACCCGGGCCCGCTCTCCCACCAGAAAGAAGGTCGCCTTCGCCCCATGCCGGTCGAGGACGTCGAGAACTCGGGGAGTGCAGATCGGGTCGGGCCCGTCGTCAAAGGTCAGGGCGATGGCGCGGCGGGTGGCCGGGCCTCGGCGAATGGCGCCTGGAAGCAGGTGAGCAGCCGGGCTATAGGCGATAAAGGCCGCCGGGAGAGCCGCGAGAAGGAAGAGTGGGGACGCCATCGCCCGCGGGTACCGATCAACCCAGGTGGGGAGGTCCAGGGGGAGGAGTGGGTAGGACTCCCCTCCTGATAAGAGAATGCTTCGCCTCAGACGCGTTCATCATTCTGCGTAAGGGCCAGGATCTCCCGGGCCACCGCTTGAGCCGGGTCGGGCCGCCTCAAGCGGCGAAGATTGGCCTTCATCTTGTCCGAGAGGGCGGGATCGGTTAGAAGCTCGATCAGGATCCGGCCCAGATCCTCCTCGCCCCGGACCGTGAGCGCGGCCCCTGCTCGCTCGAGGTAACCCTGGTTCGCATCCTCCTGGCCCGGGAGCGAGCGGTACAGGATCATCGGCAGTTCCATGGCGATCGCCTCAGAGAGGGTAACGGCGCCAGCCTTGGTCACCAGGACATCGGAGAGGGCCATCAACTCCTCCACCGCCTCGACATAGCCGAAGACCCGGACCGAGGGGCTGGCGTCGCGCAGAATCCGCTCGGCAAGGACACGATCGCGCCCGCAGACGAAAACGCCCTGGCAATCGACCGGGAGCGATTTGAGCACGTGGAGGACCCTCGTGAGTCCGCCAAGAGTGGGATGGGCCCCGGCCATCACCAGAGCGACTGGTTGGTCTTCCCTGAGTCCGTACTTGGCCCGGAGGGTCCGTCCATCCAGGCGTCGGAAGAAGCGCTCGCGGATCGGGATCCCCGTGACCGCAATACGCTCTTTCGAGATCCCTCGGGCCGCGAGCCCCTCAGCGACTTCTTCACTCGGGACACAGTAGCGCTCCACGTGCGGGTAGATCCATTGGGTGTGAACGTCGAAATCGGTAAAGACGGTGGCGTGGAAGACAGGGAAGCCCTTCGCCTTCAAGGCGGAAACCGCTCCGGCGGGTGTCGGGTGAACGGAGACCACCGCGCGCGAGCGGGTTTCAGCCAGATAGCTGGCGAGCCGTCGTTCCCCAAGACGATTCATGCCAAACATGAGGGGAGAGTGGACCGGGAGCTTATTGGAGAGGCAATAGACTCGCCCCCACACCCCAGGAACAGCCCTCAAGATGGCGAGGTAAAGAGCACGCGTGACCGAATCGAACAGCGGGTGGACGAACGTCCGAAAGTGATCGACGCAGGCCGATTCAGTTCCAGCTGCAACCAGCGCCTGGCTCACCGCATGCGCGACTTGATTATGGCCAGAGCCATAGGTAGCCGAGAGCACGAGCACGCGCGGATCGTGTGCCATCCTGCCAAGCAATCGAGACGCGTTATGGCCGGAGACTCGCGTTAAGATCCCACCGTACGTTTCGCCACCAGGAGGCTCACCCGCGCCTCCTGGACCAGCTCATCCCTCTGGTTGATGAGATCCCATTGCTCGATCACCATTCCGCCCTCTCTCCCCCGAAGATCCCGCTTTTGGAGCACATGAATCCGCACGCGGAGGGTATCTCCGATTCGAATGTCCCCGTGGAACTTCCACTCCCCGCCCGAGAAGGCCAAGACCTTGACGGAGAGACCGGTCCGGTAAGCAAGGCCGCTGAGGATGCACGGCCCCAAGAGGGGCGGGGCCACGCGCCCCCGATATTCGGTGAAGCGAGCAAACTCTTCGTCGGCGCTGAGACAATCATAGTCTCCGGAGATGGCGGCAAAGGTCACGAGATCGGCCTCGGTGATGGTCCGCCCCGGGCTCTCGGCCTTGAAGCCGACTTCAACCTCTTCGAAGAACGCGCCCGTCACTGGGTGGGACGTCGGGCAATCAGCAAATCCATCTCGCCTTCCTGGACCACCTCGCCTCGCTGGTTCGACACCTGGCGGCTCAAGACGATCAGCCCGCGGTCGGGCATGGACCCCTCCCGCTTTTCTTTCACGCGCACCTGAACCTTGATCGTGTCGCCGATCCGGATCGGACCCTTGAACCGCCAGCGGAGGCCCGTAAAGGCCAGGGTCTCGAACGGGCGCGGCATCGCCCGGGCGCTCAACCCGGCCTGAATCGCGAGGCCGAGGAGGCCGTGGGCGATGCGCTCCCCGTAAAGGGAATGCTTCATGGATTCGGCGTCCGTGTGGAGCACATTCCAGTCACCGGAGAGCCCGGCGAAATTCACGATATCCGCTTCCGTGACGGTGCGGCCGGGAGAGAGGTACTCCTCCCCCACGCCAATCTCTTCCCAGTAGCGCGCAACATTCGTCATGAATTCCCTCCGAGAGGCCTCATTCCCCCATACGGTTGACGAAAACACTGGATCTGTCAAGCCCTTTCCCTACCGGAATTCGGCGGCGGATGGTATGCTTGACGGGGCGGGAAGGTGGACGTGTCCGTCCCGTGGAGGAGCGACGGAGCCATGGTCCCAGGCTTGCGGTCAATACTTCAATGGAGTCGAGGAGGGCGCGCTTACGGACCCGTCAAGATTGGGTTTGTCTATCCCGACACTGGCCCCCTCGAACAGGCGGGGCGCGATATGCGCGACGGCTTCCTCCTCTATTGGAGCGAAGTCGGGCAGAAGGCAGGGGGGCGAGAGGTCGAGCTCTTTCTCGAGACCAAGGGGACGAACGACACCGATGAGGGATCGAGAAAGACCAGAAAGCTCGTCGAGCGGGACGAGATCCACATCCTGGGCGGCATTGTCTCCACGCCAGTCGCCTATGCCTTACGGGCCTACGTCATTCAGAAGGAGATACCAACCGTCATCATGAACGCCGGCGCTGACGGTCTGACCCAGGCACACGCCAGCGAGTATGTCTTCCGGTCCTCATTCTCCAACAGTGATGCCTCCCATCCGCTTGGGGAATGGGCGCATGCGAACGGATACCGGAAGGCTGTGATCATGGCCGCGGACTTTCGCGCGGGGCACGAGCAGATTGGCGGGTTCGCCCGGACCTTTACCAACTCGGGTGGCCAGATCATCCAGGAGATCTATCCCCCGCTCGGGACCGTGGATTTCAGCCGCCATCTCAATCAGATCCGGAAAGACGCCGACGTCGTGGCGGTCTTTTTCGCCGGGACCGACGCCCTCCACTTTGTCCAACAGTACGCGGAATCGGCGTTGAAGGGGAAGATTCCCCTTATCGGGAAGGGGCACACGGTGGACGACATGATCCGCACCAATCAAGCGGACAGTGCCCTTGGGATCGTTAGCTCTCTTCACTGGACCGGCGCGCTTGACACCCCCGCCAACACACGCTTCGCCGCTGCGTATGCCCAGAGGTACCAGCGCCCCCCTGGCGCCTACGCTGAGCAAGGATACGTCGGGGCCTGCATGATCGCCAAAGCCCTCGACGTGGTCAAGGGGCGGGTGGAAGGCCAGCGGGCGTTCCTCGCGGCACTCAAGAACGTCGAGATCGATGCCCCCCGCGGGAATATGAAGCTGGACGATTACCACAATCCTGTCCACACCATCTATATCACAAGGGTCGAAAAGAGAGACGGGGTCCTCCGGAATACCGTCATCGACGCCTACCCGAACACTACCCAGTTCTGGAAGTGGACCGCGCAGGCATACCTTGCCATGCCCTCGTACATCGATATGCGTGGGAAGTGGGCCGGATAGAATAGGCTTGCGTCTCCTCCGGGGCTTGGCCTCACACCCTCTCGTCATCTTCCTGCAGCTTTTCCGCAATCCGCTTGGTCAAGGCCTGCTTCGATACCTTCCCAAACGGTGAAAGCG
>JACOUJ010000332.1 GCA_016177865.1 Candidatus Rokuibacteriota bacterium | reverse complement strand
GCCAGGGTCGTGAGGATCGCCGCGCCGGTCGGGGTCAGGAGCTCGGCGGCAATCCCGTTGTCGTAGACCGGGACCCGGTGGACGCGGGCCTCGGCCTCGGCGAGCCGACGGAGGATCGCCTCCACCCGCTCCCGGACCGCGGGCGCGAGCCACCCTTTGTCGAGCTGGGCCAGCATCTCGTCGAGCCGGTCGAAGCGGACCGAGGGATCGCTCTCCACCTCCACCTTCATCCCCCGGAGCCCGCCCTTTTCCACGACCCGAGCGCCGAGGCGCCACCCGGCGACGCCGAGCCCGGCCAGGGCGGACTCCAGGGTGGCCAGGGGGAGGCCGGCGTCCACCAGGGCCCCCAGGATCATGTCCCCGCTCGCCCCCGCCGGGCAGTCAAAGTACGCAATCTTCATTGGTCTAGATAGCTCGTCTCGATTTGGATCCTCACTCGGACTGCCGCGCTGCGCCGGGTCGCTCTGCCTCCGCTCAGCCCTCCTCGCCTGAACGGGCCTGGGCGGCCAGCAGGTAGGATACCGGCAGTTGAAACAGCGCGCCGGAAAGGACCAACCGCCGATCGGCTGCCAGCGGGCCTTGAGAAAAAGGGCCAGAAATGCCGGATGAAAACGACGCGTGGCCCGGACAAAGCATCGCTAACAAAAAGGTTAAACGTGGTCCTGCGTTTGCGCGCTAACCCACTGCGAACACCACTCGTCTACTACTCGATCCTCCGTCTCGTCCAGTCGGCTTAGTTGGGAGTTTTGCCTAAGCAATTCTGCAAGAGACGCCTGGGCCTCCTCGGCCTTCACGGGCGAGATAGTACTCCAGATCTTGCGCGCCCTCCGAAAGAACCAATACGCTTCCTCGGCACGTTGGTTCTTCGTCAGTACCTCAGCAATCCACATCGCTGCGTAACCACGATTCATCGGTGTCGTCTGTTGCTGCTCGCGCTCAAGCAACCACGCCGCCTTGGTGAAACACCGGAGCGCTCCAGCATCGTCTCCTTTAAACCACAAACATCTGCCCACATTACCGACATCCGCTGCCTTCGTCGAGTGCAACACCTCGTCGAGGGAGCGCTCTTCCATGAAAAACTCCAATGCCTCTTCAACTTCTCCCGAATCACGCTGCGCCAGGGCCAAATTATAAGACGCGTCGAACCTCGTATCCAGATTGGTTTTACTCTTCAGCTCGACCCCGCGCCACCCCCACTTCTTAGCCGGAGCATAATCCTTGCGCAACCAATGCGAGTAACACCGCATATCGCAGAGATTAATGTAGCGCGCACTCTTGCCAGTGATAGACGACTCATACTTGTCCAGCAATGAGTCAACCTCGGGGAATCGACCCAGCTGCGCAAGTGAATCCGACACCGTACTAAGCACGCTATCAAAGTAGTCAATATCCCGCGCAATCGCATCGGTCCAGTCAAGCTCATAATATAGTCTCAGTGCCACACGAACGAACTCTTCAACATAACCGCTCGCCAAAATTGGCTCCTCGACCTCCTCCAAGGCTTTGAGTGCTTCTTCGTACTGCCCTCCGTTCATCGCCAACTCGGCCTTGAGTGTCCAGTGCTCCAAAATGCCGAACGATGGGTTCTTGTCGAGCTGCGTCACGAAGACAGCTATCATACGATTGAAGAATCCGAGGATTTTCACAATGAACTGCTGACGCTCTTGCAATGGGTATTCCCGTCGCACAAACTGTTTTATGAGCGGGTGCAACTCGAGCGTCTCCGTGGAGTGCGGTGGCTGCTTCACGACTACTAAGTCTAGCGTCTTGAGAGTTCTCAATGCTCGCGAGTATTGATTCCAGTTCAGCCAGTCACTCACGTATTTTTCCAGCCGCTCTTCCGTCTCAGGCCGCACTGCTTCAGCCAAGCAACGAAGCAACGCCTGCTGCTTGTCACTCAGCGACTCCCAAATCGACTTGAGCATATCGGTGGGAAGGCCTGATGCTCGATCTCTTGCAAGGTCGCGGATGAAGTCGCTCAGCCGCGCCGACGACCGCGCCACCTGAGTGGCAATAAGAGTGAGCCAGAGCGGGTGGCCCTGCGTAAGGTCGTGGACCCGGCCGACCTCAGCCTTTGTTCGCTCATCTTTGACGTCAACGCCCTTTAGTCGGAAGAGCTCCTCTGCCTCACCAACTGACAAACCGGGCAATTCGATGTGGTCGAATCGATCATCACCATATTCGATGCCCGGGCGACAAGTAAATATGAACTTCGAGTTATGGTTCGCCCGTAGGGCGTGCTCCATAAGCACCTTCATACCGTCGATCGGCAACCTGGCCTCTACATCGACATATCGGTCGATATTGTCGAAGACGAAGAGGATATTGCGGTCGCCTAGGTGTTGAAATAGTAGTTTTACGAGGTAGGGAGTATCCGCGCCTATTAGCTGTGCGCCGCCGACCTGTCCATAAGTAAGTCTCGAAATTAGGCTGATCAGCTGGGCTTGAAGTTTGTTGCCCTCCTCCCTACAGTCTCGCCACTCCCATGAGTCGTGCCGAGCAGCAAGCTCGGCCCTCTTGAGGTACACCGCCGCCAGCACAGATTTCCCTTGACCTCCAATCCCGCTAATCACCAACACCCTGACACTCAAGTCGGTCATTCGTTGGAGCTCACGTTCGCGGCCGACAAAAACATCGATGCGTGGTGGGTAGTCCCTGAGACTGCCTTCTGGATCAGGCGAGCTAAGCCCCTGTTCCGCTGCAATAACCGCCCTTATCGTCTCTCTTCGTCTTGCTATAGGAACAATCTGAGGTACTGTCTCCGGCTCGAGGCGAGGGCTCAAGAGGTGCTCGGCGCAGTTGCTGCCAGGCGGCACAGCATCAACATCCGTTCGGAAATCCTTGTTTCGCTCCGACCAGCCTCTCGGCCAGACTCGGACATTCAGCATCCCCTCTGGATTTACGGATACTGAAGCGAATGAATAGCCATGGCGCCTCCCGCTCGGGTCTCCGTGAACGGCGCCGGCTGCAACTCTAAGAAAGTCCGACCCGCCGCCTTTCTGGTGCCGTTCGGACTCAGCGTCGTGGATGTGGCCGTGGAGGTGAATGTGAACACGCGACGCGAACCACTCGGACACGTCCCGTTCGTCATGAAGCCAACTGACCGGATGGTGAGTTAACGCGATTGTCAGAAGGGTTCGCTCATCCTCTTTCGGGAGCAGAGTCTGAGCTAACTGCTCACTTCCGACGCGGAGACGCCCCTTGTCGCGGTCATCAGCACAGAGAAGCGCTGTATTGAGCCCAACGACACGAATGGAGCAGACGCCTCCATCAAGCACCACCTTCCAATAGAGGTCCCGAGCCAATGTCTCCTCTTTTTCAACGTCAGATGCACGATATCTAGAGGCAAAATCGAGGTAGTGTGACAGCCTCATTCGAAGCATGGACCGATCGCCCGGATCAGCTAACGCGTCGTCCAGCGCCTCATCATCTGATCTAAGCCGCTCTACGAGTCGTCGGACGCCTCGGTTACAAGCATCAACATCGCGCTGAATGTCGTGATTGCCCGGGACGAGAAAAACGAACTCCGGTGGCACCTGAACCACTTGAGCCACAGCGTCGAGCCATGCTCCAGCGGCCACGTATTGCTCCGCTCGACCACTAAAGGCGATATCACCAGTAACAAAGATGACGTCCGGCGTAGGGAGCCCAGTACGCGCCAATCCAACAAGATCATTCTTGAGGGTTTCAAGAATCAGTTGCTGGTCCCACCGGTAACTTGCCGAGCCATGCCCGAAGTGGATATCAGAAAGATGCAGCCATGTCAGAAGGATTCTCTCGGGTGCGCTCATCGCCTACATTGCATGAGAAAGGTTTGAACGAATGAAGGCCGTTGCGCTCCCCGGAAACACAGCCTCGCCCACCTCGCAATCGCCATACACGGCCTCAGCGGACCTCCACAGCCACCGACCCGATTTTAGAATAAGACTGTCCCGCCACGCAAGGATGCACAGGGGCGCTCTGCAAGCGGTTCCGAGTGATATCTTCACATGGGAGAAGATGCACCGAAACCGACTGAGAGCGTCTGTCAGGACCTGGGTTTGCCTACACTCGGTCCCGTTGAGATATTCCGAGGAATTCACGGGGACCGCCCACTTGCCTCAGCCGTTGAGCGGAGGCGTCGGAGCGAGCTGGCCCGTCGAGGCGAGGAGGTTGAGCGGAGGCGGGGCGACCCGGCGCGGCGCTGGAGTTCCATCTACCGGATCTTCACGGCGAGCTTGTTGATGCGGTCGGCCTGGCAGGCGGCGCCGAAGCCGTTGTCGATGTTCACGACCGACACCCCGGGTACGCAGGAGGAGAGCATGGCGAGGAGCGCCGCGAGGCCGCCGAAGCTCGCCCCGTACCCCACGCTGGTGGGGACCGCGATGACCGGGCGGTCCACCAGGCCCCCCACGACGCTCGCCAGCGCCCCCTCCATCCCCGCCACCGCGACGATGGCGTTGGCCTCGGCCAGGAGCGGGTGCTGAGCCAGGAGCCGGTGAAGGCCGGCCACCCCCGCGTCGTAGATCCGCTCGACCCGGTTCCCCAGCACCTCGGCGGTCACCGCGGCCTCCTCGGCCACCGGCTGGTCCGCGGTCCCGGCCGACACCACCACGATGAGCCCCACCCCGTCCTGCGGCCGGGGGTTGGCCACGACGATCCGGGCCTCGGGGTAGTAGCGGCAGGGGATCCCGGCGGCGGCCACGGCGGCGTGGATCTCAGGCGTGGCGCGGGTGGCCAGGACGTTGGCGTGCTCCTCGGCGAGGCGGCGGAGGATCGCCACCACCTGCTCCGGGGTCTTCCCGAGGCAGAAGACCGCCTCGGGGGCGCCGGCGCGGAGGGCACGGTGGAGGTCCACCCGGGCAAAGCCGAGGTCGGCGAAGGGGAGGCCCTTGAGCCGCTCGAGGGCGGCCTCGACGGTGAGCCGGCCCTGGCGCACCTCGTCGAGAAGACCGCGGAGCCGTTCGACGTCCATCACGCCTGCCGCTTTGCGGCCAGCGCGCGGAGGGCCTCGTTCAGGCTCCCCGAGCGGAAGCCCCGGAGATCCACGGTCACGTAGGCGAAGCCCAGCTCGCGGAGGCGGGTCGCGATCGCCTCGGCCCTCCCCTCCTCCCACAAGCGGCCCATCTCCTCTCGCGCGACCTCCAGGCGGGCCAGCTCGCCGTGGTGGCGGACCCGGAACTGGCGAAAGCCCAGGCCGCGGACGAACGCCTCCGCGGCGTCCACCTGGCGGAGCTTCTCCACGGTGATTCGGTCCCCGTAGGGGAAGCGCGAGGAGAGGCAGGCGAAGGAGGGCTTGTCCCAGGTGGGGAGCCCGGCCGCCCTTGACAGCACGCGGATCTCCTGC
>JACOUJ010000331.1 GCA_016177865.1 Candidatus Rokuibacteriota bacterium | reverse complement strand
ACCCATCAGACCGTCGTCGGTCTCGAGGCCAAAAAGCAGATGGCGCTGACCGGGGACGCGCCCGATATCCTGGTGGGGTGCATCGGGGGCGGCTCCAATTTCGCCGGCTTCGCGTTCCCCTTCCTTCAAGAAAAGCTCACGGGCCGGGCTAAGGACCTTCGAGTCATTGCGGTGGAGCCCACGGCTGCCCCGAGCCTGACCAAGGGGCTCTACGTGTATGACTTCGGTGACACCGCCCAGACCACCCCGCTCCTCAAGATGTACACTCTGGGGCATAGCTTCATCCCCGCCTCCATCCACGCCGGGGGTCTGCGCTACCACGGCATGGCGCCGCTCGTCTGTGCGCTCTACGACCAGAAGGTCATCGAGGCGGTGGCGGTCCCCCAGCTCCCGACCTTCGAGGCGGCCCTGACCTTTACGAAGGCCGAGGGGTTCCTGCCCGCCCCTGAGGCGGCCCATGCCATCCGGGTGGTGATTGACGAGGCGCTTCGGTGTAAGCAATCAGGAGAGCGGAAAACCATCGTCTTCAATTTCTCTGGCCACGGCTACTTTGATCTCGGGGCCTACGAACGCTACCTGGCCGGCAACCTCGAGGACTACGAGTACCCCATAGAGAAAGTCCGCGAAGCCCTGGCCGGCCTCCCCAAAGTCGCGGTGTAGTAAGGTAACGGATATCTGGACAGTCGAGTGGAAAGGACATGGTAAGAACGCAACAGGCGACGGTTCTCTGTCAGATTTGCAAAAAACAAAAGAGCCGGAATGATGTTCTGCCCGGAGACATGGTCCGTGGGCCTGTCGTCGAGACGATCCGAAAGAAATATCCGGACTGGTCCTCAAGCGGGTTCATCTGCCTCGATGACCTCAATCACTTCAGGACAGAGCACGTGCAAGAAGCTCTTGTGGAGGGGAAGGGGGAACTGTCAAGCCTGGAAGAAGAGGTGATGAAGAGCCTGAAGGAGCACGAGCTGCTTTCTAAGAATATCAACGTTGAATTTGATCGCGAGCTGACGTTGGGCGAGCGGGTGGCCGACAGGGTCGCCGAGTTCGGTGGGAGTTGGCGCTTCATCATTAGCTTCGGGGTTGTTCTCGCGGTTTGGATCGTCATCAACTCCGTGGCGCTCTTTTCGAAGCCGTTTGACCCGTACCCGTACATCCTTCTCAACCTGGTTCTTTCTTGCCTCGCCGCTCTTCAAGCCCCCGTCATCATGATGAGTCAGAACCGACTTGAGGCAAAAGATCGCTTGCGCGGGGAACACGACTATCGGATCAATTTGAAGGCGGAGCTGGAGATCCGTCACCTGAACGGCAAGATGGATTTGCTGTTGACGCACCAATGGCAGAGGCTACTGGAGATCCAAGAAATCCAGACAGAGCTGATGGAGGAGCTTGTTCGCAAACCCTCGACTCGCAAGGAATGAGGCAGGGGAAGAATCCGGTCGTGCCCCCCGAAACCTCGATCGTGAAATTCGTCCGGGGAGACCCGGAGTTTGCTCAAGCCAGGAGGCGGGGTGTTTATCTTCCGGGCGATCCAGGCTGCCGACGGTCACTCTTCGCCTCGGGAGTCAGCTGGGCGTGGACGCTCATCCCCCCGATGTAGCCGTTGGGGGGACCATTCGCCATGGGCTATTCTGCTCCGGAGGACGTATGGGGGGCAGGCCCTTGCGTTCCTGACCGCCACGATGCCGTAAGGGCCGGGGTGGGCTCTCGGGCGACAAAAAAGCGTTAAATCCTCCCGGGATGGCTTATAATTTGCGCGGCCACATCTAGCGAGGGCGGTTCTACGGCAGGAGATCCCAGGCGGGGGAGGTTGTCCCGATGTTTTTGAAGTCGGTCAGGGTCGAAAACTTCAAGTGTATCGAGGATTCGAACGAATTTTCTGTTGAGCCCGTGACCTGCCTGGTGGGAAAGAATGAGTCGGGAAAGACGGCGCTGCTCCAAGCCATCTACAAGCTCAACCCAGCCGTCCGGGAGGAGGGCGAGTTCAATTACCTCGAGTACCCCCGAGTGAAGTGGACGGATTACAAGAAGCGGCGGGTGTCCAGCCCGGACGATGTGTTGACCACGGTGTGGGAGCTGGACGAGGCGGACCGGCAGGCCCTGAGAGAAAAGTTCGGGCCGGAGACGGTCAGGACCGCAACGGTCACGATTACGAAGGGGTACGACAATAAGCAATACTGGGATCTCAATATCAACGAGAAGCAGGTCGTCGCGCATTTTCTCCGGTCCGCCGCGCTGTATCACGAGGAAATGAGCGCCCTGGAGAGGGCGGAAACGATCGCGGAACTGCTCAGCGCCCTGAAGTCCACCGGGTCCCCGTCTGTGCCACAGTCGGCGCTGCTGAACGCGTTGGAGCGGACTTTTCCCAACGGCGATCCGATGGTAGCCGCGATCAATATCTTGAAGGGTCGCCTGCCCACCTTTGTGTACTTTGCCGATTATCAAAAGATGCCCGGACAGGTGGCCATCGACGAATTGCTGAGAAAGCAGCGAGAGCAGCGGCTCCAATTCGGCGAGCGGGTGTTTTTGGCGCTGCTCGATCTGGCGGACATGAAACCGGAGGAGATTCAGAACATTGCCAGATTTGAAGAACTCGTGGCTGAATTGGAGGCCGTGTCGAATCGGTTGAGCGAGGAGATCTTCGAGTACTGGAGCCAGAACCGACATTTGGAGGTGGATTTCCGGTTTGACGCCGCGCGGCCGGGGGACCCGCCTCCACTCAACACCGGATATATCTTTCGGACGCGTATCAGGAACAAGCGACACGGGGTGACGGTCAGCTTTGATGAACGGAGCGCCGGTTTCGTATGGTTTTTCTCCTTCCTGATCTGGTTCTCTCAGGTGCGGCGGTATTACGGCGAGAATCTCTTCATCCTTCTCGATGAGCCGGGACTGGGCCTGCACGCGCGGGCACAGGCAGACTTGTTGCGGTATATCAATGAAAAACTCAAGCCAAACTATCAGGTCATTTACACGACCCATTCGCCCTTCATGATTGATCCAGAAAATATCGCCGGGGTCCGCACTGTGGAAGATCTCGTCGTCGATGACCGGGTCCAGGGAACAAAAGTCGGGGGAAGGGGCGTGAGCACGGATGCGGACACGATCTTTCCCGCGCAGGCAGCGCTCGGATACGACATCACGCGCAGCTTGTTCGTTGACAAGCCAACGTTGCTGGTCGGGGATCCCTCTGATCTCCTCTACCTCAAGTGGTTCTCTCACGAGCTTCAATCGCGGCGGAGAGAATGTGTGGACCCGCGCTGGGTTGTCAGTCCGGTGGGAGGGGTCGAAAAGATTGCGAGTTATCTTGCCCTCTTTGGAAGCACCAAAGAGCCGATCGCCGTGCTGACGGACTTCCACGGAGAGGAGAAGCAGCGGGTTCTAAATCTTAAAGAATCTGATCTCCTAAGAAAGGGCCACGTGTTCAGCGCCGAGATGTATGCTGATCAGGATGAAGCGGGCATCGAAGATCTTCTGGGGCGATCGTGTTATATTAGGCTCGTCAATGATGCGTACGCGCTTGAAGGGCCCCACCGAATCCTTGAACAAAAGCCTTCTGATGCGCCGATCAGGGTAGTCAAGGAGGTAGAGAACCATTTTGCGACTCTCCCTCCGACTTTCCCAACGTTCGATCCCTACACGCCTGCATCATACCTGGCGGAAAATTCAGGGGCGCTGCGCAATGCCCTGCCTGATCTCGACGAGGCCCTGGGGCGATTTGAAAGACTGTTCAAGGACCTCAACAAGTTGTTCACTGCCTAACGAGCCGCGGAGTGCCTCGCCCAAGTCAACGACCAGCGGAGACGGGTTAATTTCTAACGTCCGATTCAATGTGAGCGCGGGGGGGCTCATGCCCTCATATAGCACGCAGTTCCGTTCATTGCCTAAAGGGAGGGGCGCGATGGCCAAACGATACGTCGCTGGGGTGAGCCGTCGGGAATTTCTCCGCTGTGCAGCGGTAACCGGAGCGCTCGGCGTGGCAGGGGCGCATGCGCTCGCGCCCCGCCGGGCCAACGCCCAGGGGAAGGGGAAGGCCCGCCTTGCCTATCTCCAACTTGGCTGGGCGGCGACTGAGATCATTCACAAAGAGGACCTGTTAGGCAAGCGTGGCTGGAGCACGGAATATACGGTGGTTCCGGGGAGCCCCCCGGCGCTCGTGAACGCATATGCGGCGAAAAACGTAGACGCCATTGACATGAGCTTTGCCCTGACGGCAAAGATGTTCGAGGACAAGATCCCGCTCAGGATGACCGGCGTGGCGACTGCGGTGCTCGGCGCGATTGTGGCCAGGAAGGACGTCGGGCTTACCAAGGTGGAGGAGTTGAAAGGGCGCAAGATCGGCGCGGTGTTGGGCTCCACGACTTTCTTCGACATCCGGACGCTCATCCTGAAGGCGTACGGGTTCAACATCGAGAAGGAGACCCGGATCGTCGCCGGGAGCCCACCCGACATGGCGACGCTGATCGCGAAGAAGGAGGTAGACGCGATCATCGCATGGCAGCCGATCTCGGACCAGGTGGTGGTCCGGGGCGACGGGGTCTACCTCGCGAAGCAGATCGATCTCTGGCGGAAGGCGACCGGGCGCGCGACGGGTTTCCCGGTCCACGTGTGCTATATTGTCAATCCGGACTTTTTGGAGAAACACCCGACCTTTGCGCGCGACCTCAACGATGCCCAGCGGGAGGCCGTCGAGATCTTCTACACCAAGAAAGAACGGGCGATCCAGATCATGGAGGAGATCACCAAGATCCCCCGGCCCGTCCTGGAGTACGCCCACGGCCAAACCGTCCGGATGCTCTCCGGCCTCAGCGACGAGCAGGTAGACACCCTGATCCTGCAGCTCAAGATGACCAAGGAATCCGGGTTTCTCAAGGCCGACATCTGGGACAATCCGGAGCGGATCAGAAAGGAATTCTTCTGGCGGGGATGAGCGGAGGGTAGTGGCGGAGGTGACGATGGCTTTCGGGCGATCGCCATGGCTCCGGTTCCCGGCCGCCCTGGTCCTTGTCGCCTTGGCTCCCGTCGTCGGGGCGCAAACGCCGGACGGAAGACATGTGTACGAGCGGCACTGCGCGATCTGCTGCGCGATCTGCCACGGCGTCTCCGGGGATGGGAGTGGCGAAGCCGCGGTTCGGCTCGGCACGAAGCCTGCTGACTTGACCGCCGGCCGGTACAAGTTCCGCTCGTGCACCTTGGTGGTCAGCTCCTCGTGTTGGAAAAGTAGCCGTTGACGGCCGCTGTCAGGTTCATCACTCGGGAGGAAGGTAGGATCCTTCGGAGGGGGCGGTTCGACAGGGAATTCCCCCGGTCATGACGAATGTTTCTCCGGGGCGAGGGAGGCGCTGGAGCGACCTGCTCCACCTACCGACGCTCTTGGTCCTCCTGGCCGTCGGCCTCGTCTGGGAGGCCCTGTCTCGGCGCTACGGCGCCTACATACTGCCGTCGCCGGTCTCGGTCCTCGCGGGCATCGGGGGGATTCTCCGGTCCGGGGACCTGTGGCGCCACACGGGCGCCTCCCTCTACCGGATCCTGATTGGCTTCGGCTCGGCCCTGACGCTAGCCCTCTTCATGGGCTTCCTGACCTCCCTCTGGCGGCCCGCGCGCACGGTCGTCCATGACGTGGTGACTATCCTCAACTCCACCTCGGTCTTCGTGTGGATCGTGGTCTCGCTGATCTGGTTCGGGCTGACCGACTTGGCCCCGATGTTTACCACCTTCATGATTACCCTCCCCGTCCTGGCGGCCAATATCGTGGAGGGGGTGGAGAACGTGGACCGGCGTCTTTTGGAGATGGGGCAGGTCTACCGGCTGTCGGGTCCCGAGCGTTTCCGCGCGATCATCATTCCCTCGACGCTCCCCTACCTCGTCGCTGGGATGAAGGTCGGGTTCGGCCTCGCCCTCAAGGTGTCCGTGGTCGCGGAGATCTTCGGCGTCACCTCGGGGATCGGCTACATCATGAACTACAGCCGTGAGATCCTGGCGACTCAGATGGTCTTCGTCTGGGCTTTGGTCATGATCGGGATCATGCTGGTGACGGACAAGCTCATCTTCGAAGGGATCTCGCGCCGGGTGATGCGGTGGCAGTACAGCTTGAAGTCTTCAAGGTGGGCAAGACCTACCTGATCCCGGTTCTCGACGGCGTCAGTTTCGAGGTGGGGGAGGGGGAGTTCGTTTGCCTCCTGGGCCCCAACGGCTGTGGGAAAACCACGCTGCTCCGGATTATCAGCGGCCTCGAGGTGCCCACGGTCGGGCACGTCCGCCTGGATGGCCAGGAGGTTCGCCCCGGGGCCCAGAATCACGTCGGGATGGTCTTTCAGGAGGACCGCCTGCTCCCCTGGATGAGCCTGGAGGACAATGTGGCCCTCGTCCTCAACCCGCTGGGCCTGGAGGGGGTTGAGCGCCAGGCCGCGGCGCGGCGTTACCTCCGATTCGTCGGTCTCCAGGGATTCGAGGAGTACTATCCGCTCAAGGTCAGCGGCGGGATGCGCCAACGGGCGGCCATCGCCCGGGCCCTGGCGGTGGAGCCTGGCCTGCTCCTGATGGACGAGCCCTTTGCCTCCCTCGACGCCCAGAACCGGCGCATCATGCAAGAAGAGGTGAAGAGGATCTGGGCCGAGACAGGGAAGACCATCCTGTTTGTGACCCACTCCATCGAGGAGGCGGTAGCCATCGGGACCTCCCTCATCATGTTTACGGCGCGGCCAGCCCGGGTGCGGGAGCGCATCGCCAATAACGGGAAGCACGACTCCCGGGAGGTGATCGAGCGGCTCAACAGCATGATTATGGAGGAAGTCCTCCGCCAACCCTAGACCCTCGTGCGGGCCCAACCGGGATCAAAATCGAATCCAGGCTTTTTCCAATACGATCCGCGCCACGATTCAACGTAATGGGGCGACCCCAAGCTCGGGTGAAAGGAGACCGATCAATGATCAAGCCGTACACAGTCGTGGGATTGATTCCGACCGTGCGGGGGATCCGTAAACGCAAGGATATCAGGATCAACCTGGAGCATCTCTCCCATTTGGTGAAGGCCGCGTCCTGGCTCTCCGGCCTGTCGATCCCGGTCCGCCTGATCGCTTTTCCGGAGGGGGCGCTTCAGGGCTTTAACGACGAGGTTCTGGACCTGGACCACGCAAGATTCGCGAGGGAGTGCGCCATCGACATCCCGGGGGAGGAGACCGAGGAGTTGGGCAAGATCGCGCGTGAGTACAACTCTTTCATCATAGCGCAGGCGAAGGCCAAGCATCCTGACCTCAAGGATCGGTTCTTCAACGTCGGGTTCATTGTGAATCCTCGGGGGAAGGTCATTCTCCAGCACTACAAGGTCTCCCCGCTCTTTCCGGTGGAGCACTCGGTCTGCCCCCACGACGTGTACGACTGGTGGGTGTCGAAGTACGGGAACACCCTGGATGCCTTCTGGCCGGTGGCGGACACCGAGATCGGTCGCATCGGGATCATGATGGCCAATGAGGGCTCGTACCCCGAAAACGCCCGCGCGCTTGCCATGAACGGGGCCGAGGTGGTCTATCGAGCGAGCTACCCCCACCCGGCTACGGGCAACGAGTACTTCGAGATCCAGAGCCGTGCCCGCGCCCTTGACAACAACATGTACATCGTTGCCCCCAATATGGGGACCTACTACCTTTTCCCCGAAGAGACCACGCCGATCGACACCTTCGGTGGTCGGTCCTTTATCTTCGACTATAAGGGGCGCATCGTGGGGCGGCAGGAATACGGGGCCGGCTCGACCTATGTGGCCGGGGTCGTGGACATCGAGGCGTTGCGGGATCACCGGGCCCGGGCCCAGTGGGACAACTGGATGAAAGACCTCCGGACCGAGCTGTATCAACTCGTCTACGCGAGGCCGATCTATCCAAAGAATCTCTACCTCAAGCGGCCCCCCATGAAGCATGCCGAGTACCGCGAGAAGGTCATCAAGCGACAGGTGAGGAGGATGCGCGAGCTGGGGATCTGGAAGGCCCCGAGCCGCTAGGGGTTCGTGTCATCGGCCCGCAGGGCCTGTCGCCGGGGCGCCTGCTCCGAGCCGCGCTACGTCACCCTGACGAGGGTCCCCGACCAAGCCGCCTTCGGCGGACTCGGTGCCCGCAAAGGTACATCCCCGGCGCCACCCGCGCGGGCCGAGACATGCCACGCGATTTGACATTTGTTTGCCGGT
>JACOUJ010000072.1 GCA_016177865.1 Candidatus Rokuibacteriota bacterium | reverse complement strand
CTCGATGAACCCGCCGGTGGAGACCAGGACATCGTGCTGGTGGCAGAGGTCGATCAGCTCGGCGACGGCGCGCCGCGGCATCAGGCTGAACGAGCCGCCGGCGAACTTGAGGCTGTCCACGTAGTCGCCCATGGTCTCCAGGATGTCCTGGAGGTAGCGCTTCCCCATGGGGGTGTAGTAGGGCCCGCGGATCTCCGTGACCCCGCGCCGGCGGGGCTTGGGCGGGCGCGCGTTGGATCTCAGGAAGGCGAACGCCCTCTCAGGGGTTTCGGGGTGTTTCGGCATCGCGGGTCCTCCTTTCCTTGCGGCTCCGGGAGGTCAAGCCGGTGCGCGAACCTTCTCGAGCAGCGCCGTCAGGTGGGAGACCGGGAGCGTCTCCAGCTTCGCGACGGCGTCGGCGATCTCGCGCCGGAGGCCGGCGTCGGCGTACGGCTCGGCCAGCCGCTCGAACTTCCCGACCACCGTCGACCAGGCCATCGGGCGGGTGGGGAACCCTTCGAAGTCGCGCTTCTCCTTGACCAGGGTCCGGCCGTCCCTGAGCCCGACGGTGAGGCGGCACGGCATCTCGGCCGGGAACCGCCGGCTGTACTCCTCGGACGGCCGCACGGCGACTCGCCGCAGGAGCGACTGCACGTCCTCGCGGGCGATGCGCTCCGGCCGGTACTGCTCGGGCATGACCTGGCCGTCGAGCAGCGCGACCGCCACCATGTACGGCAGACTGTGGTCGGCCTCTTCCTTGGTGCGGACCCGGGTCTTGTCCCCCTCCTCCCCGCCGCCGATGATGTGGTAGGCCACGTCGAAGATGTCGATCTCGATCCGCTCCACCTCCCGGGCGCCGAAGCCGTGCTCCCGTTTGAGCTCCAGAAGCCCCTCGATGGTCGACTGGGAGTGGTACTCGGCATTGTACTTCTTGATCCCCGTCAGCGTCACCCGCTCGAGGTCCTCCCGCGACCAGTCGATCTCGAAGCGGCCGGCGATCGCCTCCATGAAGCCCTTGTTCCCCTCGAACACCTCCGGGGGGCCGGTGATCCCCCGCATCGCCAGGAAGGTCGCGTGGGTCGCGCAGCCGGCGGTGTTGGGGTAGGCGAGCCCCTTCCAGTGTGACAG
The DNA here is from genome assembly GCA_016177865.1 of Candidatus Rokuibacteriota bacterium. Lineage (GTDB taxonomy): Bacteria > Methylomirabilota > Methylomirabilia > Rokubacteriales > JACOUJ01 > JACOUJ01. The sequence continues at coordinate 6,932 of JACOUJ010000072.1, read as the reverse complement.
GGCGCCGGTCCGGGTGACGCGCAGCGCGTTGAAGGCGGTCCCGCAGATCGCGATGGCGTGGCTTGCGCGGGCCTGGTCGAGGCCCAGGGCCTTCGAGACCCCGGCGGCGACCGCGTAGGAGCCCTGGGTCGTGTGGTCGAACCCCTTGGCCCGCACCGGCGCCACGTCGCTCAGCCGGCACTGGACCTGGTAGGCCACCGCCAGGGCGGTGAGGAGGTCGCGGCCGCTCCGCTGGGCGTACTCCACCGCGGCGAGCACCGCCCCCAGGTTGTCGCTCGGGTGGCAGGACTCGCCCTTCGCCACGTAGCTGTCGTTGAAGTCCAGATAGCGCGCCAGCGCGCCGTTGTAGAAGGCCGCCCGGTCGGGGGCGGTGCGCCCGCCCCCGATGAGGGTCGCATGGCCGGTCCCGCCGAGATCCTCGACCTGCTGCCGGATCAGGCGGGCGGGCTCCCCCGCGAGCGCCCCGATGGCGCAGCCGAGGGTGTCCAGCACCCGGAGCTTGAGCTGCTCGCGGGCCGCCCCGGAGAGCTCCTCGTACGATGCCCTGACGATGAAGGCCGCCAGTCGTTCGGCGTGCGTCACGTCTCCCTCCTCCCGGCGAGTCGCCCCGGTCGGCCGCCCCGGCCTCCTGGCGGTCCGTGCTCGGCCTGGGGCCGATGGCCCGCCCCACCTCCCTCTAGCTTTGCTGCCCTTCCGGGCCTTGTCAACCCGTCCCCCCCCCGCCCGGGGAACGGCCACCCGGCCCTCGCGCCCGCCCCGCGAGGCCCGTGGACAGAATTCCCCGTTCGGTGCATCGTAGGCCTCTGCGGGGTCGTGGTGCAGCCTGGTCAGCATACTGGACTGTCAGGCTTGGGTCCGAATCAGAACCCCTCGGGAGGTCGCGGATTTCCCTAGGGGCTTTTCTTTTGCTCTCTGGGTGACGTGGGGTGGTTTGGGGCAGAGGTTGAGCGCACACTGATGAGCACAGTCCCGTGGTATCAGACGCCGCTTGGCGCCTCGGTCATAGGTAGCCTGATCGGGGGCTTTTTAGCTGCATTGGGGGCTGGACTCGTCCTTCTCTACTTTTCTACCAGAGCCCAAAAAACGCTCATGCGCTACTCCGTCCGCCTCCAGACACAAAATCAGGTGTTCATTCGCTTGGGTGAAATCGGAATGGAGGCCCAATTTCTGCTCTCACGGGCGCAAGCCGTACGGAGAGCATTTCTACGCGGTGAACCGCATGGCCGGCAAGACTGGCCCGCCACGGGACTCGCCCTGATGGACAAAGAGGCCGCGATTCGTTCCCTCGCCGGCCCCATCACGTCTCACTTCTCCCGCCACGATCCCGCGATTGACGATCTCTACCCGCAGTTTCTCAACTTGTTTATCCGGCTGAGAAGGGTACTCATGCGTCAAGAGTCTTGGGATCGGATGGAATTCGAACGGGATCAGGATCGATTGAATGATTTCTATGGCGAGATGCACTTCAGAATGGGTGGGATCGTCGAGGAGGGGAGCCCGAGATCCCAGGGTGAGATGGAAGAGTACAGGAGATCCGTCCAGGCCAGGCGGGAAGAGATGCGCCGGCAGGTCCAAGAACAGCAGACCCCGGCGGCTGGATCCCGCAAGGCGCCGAGGCGAGCGCCCTTCGAAGAGCTTTGTTCACTCCATATCAGAGCGGGGTTCACTCTAGATGTGGCTGATGCGCTCATCCACGTGCATCGCCGGGATCGACGCTGCCGGTCAAGCGGGTCAGGTCCGGCACGTAGGCTGAACACCGGAAAAACGGAATGGAGCGAGTGGTAAGACTCGCGGTAGCGGTGGGCCTCCTGCTGATTGGGGCGGCCACCGTCGTCGCTCAGCTCGGCCAGCGACCCAGACCGTTCCCTGGGCCCGAGCCAATGGGGCCGCCCGGCCAGCAAAGGCAGACAGCTCCGGGGACGATCACACCGCAATCGGGACCCCCCTATATTGACACCCATGCCCATCTGGATGGCCGGTTACCCCGTGGGATTCCCGATTATGACGGGGCTGTTCAGGTGGCTTTGCGGATCATGGACGCGCTGAACATCACCAAGACGGTGGTGATGCCGCCGCCGTTCCCGCCCCAACATCCGAACCGGTACGACCACGAGGACTTCCTGCCCGCCCTCAGGAACCATTCCGAGCGCTTCGCCTTTCTGGGCGGGGGAGGGTCGCTGAACGGGATGGTTCAGGAGGCCCTCACCTCGGGGCGGACCCTGCCGTCCCTGGAGCAAGAGTTCGAAGCTCGCGCGGAGCGAATTCTTCGAGACGGCGCTGTAGGGTTTGGCGAGCTGGCCGCCGAACACTTGTCCTTCAACCCCCGCCATCCCTACGAATCCGCGCCCCCGGACCACCCGTTATTCCTCCGGCTCGCGGATATCGCGGCGCGCCACGGGGTGCCGATGGACCTGCACATGGAGGCGGTCGCTCACGACATGCCGTTGCCGACCCGATTTCTCACCCCGCCGAACGCGCCGACCCTGCGGGAGAATCTGAGCGGCCTCGAGCGGCTCCTCGCGCACAACCGTGAGGCCCGCATCGTCTGGGCGCATGCCGGGTGGGACAACACCGGGCATTGGACGGTCAAGCTGTGCCGCCGACTGTTGGAGAAACATCCCAACTTGTACATGAGCATCAAGATCGACTCCCTCAGTTTGCCGGACAATCGCCCGCTCGCGAACCGCGTGATCCGGCCCGAGTGGGTCGAGCTCCTTCGGGCGTTTCCCGACCGCTTCGTGATCGGGAGCGACCAGTTCTATACCTCCCCGCGGCTCCCGATCAGGCGCGTGCCCAGTGCCGAGGGGCCACGAGCGTTTCTCAATCAGCTCCCGGCGGATCTGGCGCAGAAGGTGGGGATCGACACCCCGCGGCGTCTCTACCATCTGGCGCCAGGTCGGGGGAGGTGACCCGCCCGTGCGAGTCTTCCGCGGAGACCGCGGTGAGGTTCACCCGCCGGGACTCATCGGGCGGGGGGTGACGACCCCGCTTTTGCTGTTCTGGCTCCTGCTTGCAGCAGGCGCAGGCACCTCGAGGGCTGAGGAGGTCTGGCTCTTTGACGTCCACTCGCATCATGCGCGGGGCCTCCACCTTGAGGAGGTCATCGCCCGGATGGATGCGTCCGGGGTGCGGAAGATCGTCCTCTTCGCCCGCAGACAGGGGACCGATAAGGAGGTCCTGGACCTCCAGACGAAGTATCCCGATCGGGTCGTGGCAGCGGTCGGGTTCCAAAACCCAGAATGGCTCCGGCAAGTCCCCCGATTCTTGGATGAGGTGGAGGCCAAGCTGAGATCCGGTCGATTCCGCTGGATGGGGGAGTTGCTACTGAGGCATTACGGGGTGCCAGAACTCCAGGCGCCGGAGTACGATATCTCGCCCGAGAGCGACCTGTTCCGCCGGGTCCTAGACCTCTCGGCCAAGTACGGCGTTCCCGTCACGATCCACCATGAGGCGGAGCCGGGCAACGTCGAGAGCTTTCGCCGCGCCCTCGGCCAGAATCGGGAGGCCCTGGTCGTGTGGGCCCACTGGTGTGGCCGCGCCGAGCCGGCAATGGTCCGGCGCTTCTTGGCGGAGTTCCCGAACCTCTACTGCGATCTGGGCGGGGCCCAACGGAGCCGACGGTACGGCCAGGAAAAGCACCCGCTCATCGGCCCCACGGGAGTCCTCGAACCGGAGTGGCGGGCCATGATCGAGGCCTTTCCCGACAGGTTTCTCGCGGCGATCGATGCCGTCGATCCCAGCCACTACGCCCGCTATAATGAGTGGGTCGGGGAGCTCAAGAGCGCGCTCGCCGGACTTCCTCCCGGGATCACCCGTCGAGTGGCGTTCGAGAATGCCGAGGGTCTTCTCACCAGATGGAAGGGTCCTCCGCGCTGACGTTGACAAGAACACCTGGGGACTCTCTGCCCCGATCGTGGGAGGTCGGCCAATGGCGACAGGTGTGACGGGGAAGGACCCAGCACCCGGACGGATCATCCGGGTCATCGAGATCCCGGCGCGGCACGGGGCGGCGTTGGAAGTGGCGCGCGGGCAGATCCTCCGCGTGATCGACGTGGAAGGTCAGCAGGTCGGGGACCTCGTCTGCTTCAACCGGGACGACCTCGGCGAGCGCTACTCCCCTCAGAACACGGTCCTGTTCAACCGGACGATCTATCCGAAGGTCGGCGCCGCGCTGGTGTCCGACCGGGGTCGCCCGATGATGCGGCTCATCGCCGACACGGTCGGGGTCCACGACCTCATCTGCGGGTCGTGCAGCGACGAGTACTACAAGAACCGGCTGGGGCACCACGGCCCCCATCGGAGCTGTCGCGGCAACCTCGCCGAAGCGATGGCGCCCTGGGGGGTGCCGCTCAGGGAGATCCCCTTCTCGTTCAACGTCTTCATGCGGTGGCCGGTGGAACCGGATGGATCAGTGGTCCCGATGACCGCCCCCTCGGGACCCGGTGACTACGTGGATCTCCAGGCCGAGATGGACCTCGTCGTGGCCATGTCAGCGTGCCCGTCGGACATCACCCCAACGAACGCCCACAATCCGACCCCGATGCGCTTTGTCCTCTCTGAGTCGGGGCAAAAGGGTCGCCGATAGGGCTACTCTTCGACCCGCCCCCGACCGACCCAATTTCAGGTCTTCCTGGACGCGCGTCCAGGCATTCCGGACGCCAGCCTCACCGGGGACATTTTCTGGCCCAGGCGGCTTTTGACGCTTGACGCCGGTCCGCGAAGTGGGTACATTGACTGCGCGGGGTCGTGGTGCAGCCTGGTTAGCACACTGGACTGTCAATCCAGAGGCCGCGGGTTCAAGTCCCGTCGACCCCGCCATGACATCATGCATCGCCAGGGGGCGGCCATCAGCCGCCCCTTCGCATTGGGCGGGGGTCGTGGCCAGGGTGGGGAAGTCAGCAAGACCCGGATGGCCGGCGCTGCTGGAGATTCCCGTGAGGGCCGGGGGACCGCCCCGCCAGACATGCACAGGAGGTGGTGACCGTGCCGCTGGTGCGCATCTCGCTTCGAGAGGGGAAGCCCGCCGCCTACCGCCGGGCCATCGGGGAGACCGTCCATCGGGCGATGGTGGAGGCCGTGAACGCCCCACCCCTGGACCGCTTTCAGGTGATCACCGAGCATCCCGCGGACGGCCTGATCTACGATCCTGCTTACCTCGGGATCGAGCGGACCGACGACATCGTTTTCGTCCAGATCACCCTCAACGCGGGCCGGACCGTGGAGCAGAAGAAGGCCCTGTATGCGCGGATCGTCGAGCTTTTGGCGGAGAATCCGGGCATCCGCCCCCAGGATGTCCTGATCAGCCTCGTCGAGGTGCCCCGCGAGAACTGGTCCTTCGGCGAGGGCGTCGCGCAGTACGCGTCTTGAAGGGGCAGAGGCCGAAGGCGGGGTGCCGGGCCGGGATGCCGTTTCGGCGCGCTTGAGCCTCGGAACCCTTTCCCCCCGAACCTCCGTCTTAGGAGGGTGAGGCCTCGCCGAGGAGGCGTCGTGCTCTCTGAACAGAGGAGGTCCCTGATGGCCCACGAGGTGATCGTCTACACCCAGCCTGGGTGAGTGAGCTGTGATCGAGAGAAAGAGTTTCTTTCTCAACGGGGGATTCTGTTCACGGCCAAGGACATCCAGGAGGACCCGGCGGCCCTGGACGAGCTGCATTGGCTCGGGTATCGGGCCACGCCCGTGACCTTCGTCGATGGGGAGGTGGTGGTCGGCTTCGACCGGGGCAAGCTCGAGCGTCTCCTGGGCCTGTCGTCCCTCACGCCCCGGGAAGACCTGGTTTCCTAGTAGCCCTCGCCTTCCGGCCGCCGCCGGGTATATACTGCCTTCAATGAGCCTTCGGCGGGCGTCCAGACGCCCTGAAAGGAGCGCGTCATGACGGCTCAGCCCGGCACGCTCGACCCGGCTCCCGCAGTGAGTCCCCCCGCGGAGACATCCAGACTCTACCAGGAAGGGCTCGTCGCCGGCGTCATCGGGGCGGCGACCATCGCCGTCTGGTTCCTGATCCTGGACACGATCGAGGGCCGGCCGCTCTACACGCCCACCGTCCTCGGCACCGCGCTCTTCCGGCGCGGCGCAGGGCTCGCCTCGCCGGAGGCCCTGCCGTTCTCCTTCGAGATGGTCCTGATGTACACCTGGGTGCACGGGCTCGTCTTCTGCGTCGTCGGGGGGATCGTCTCTCGGCTCCTGGCGGTCGCCGAGCAAAAGCTCGACCTCGGCTTCGGGATCCTGCTGCTCTTCGTCGTGTTCGAGTTCGGGTTCGTCGCCGCCGCCATGGTCGTCGCCGAGCCGATCCTCCACGCCCTGGCCTGGCCGGCCGTCCTGGTGGGCAACCTGCTGGCGGCCGCGGCCATGGGGCTGTATTTCTGGCGCCGGCACCCGCATCTCCGGATCCGGCCTTAGCCCCGCCCGGCCGGGACCGGAGCGCCAAGGAAGGCCCACGACACGCCCGGCCGTTCGGCGCAGGCCGGGCTCGGGAGAGGAAGGGACAGGAGGAATGCGCGTGAGATCAGCCGACCGTCTCCGCCAGTTGGAGGACGTCGCCACCCGACTGCGCATCCACTCCATCCGCGCCACGACGGCCGCCGGGAGCGGCCACCCGACGAGCTGCTGCTCGGCCGCCGACCTCATGGCCGCCCTGTTCTTCGACGCGATGCGCCTGGATCCCAGGGACCCCCGGGCGCCGGGTGCCGACCGCTTCGTCATGTCCAAGGGGCACGCCGCCCCGGTCCTCTACGCGGCCTGGGCCGAGACGGGGGCCTTCCCCGTGGACGAGCTGCTCACCCTCCGGCGCCTGGACAGCCCGCTGGAGGGGCACCCGACCCCGCGCCTCCCCGTCGTGGACGTCGCCACCGGGTCGCTGGGGCAGGGGCTGTCGAACGGGGTAGGGATGGCGCTGGCGTCCCGGCTCGACGGGAGCGACCGGCGCGTGTTCGTCC
>JACOUJ010000298.1 GCA_016177865.1 Candidatus Rokuibacteriota bacterium | reverse complement strand
CGATCTCGTCGATCTCGGCGGGCATGGAGTCGATCTCGATCCGGAGACGGGAGCTGGCCTCGTCCACGAGGTCAATGGCCTTGTCAGGGAGAAAGCGGTCGGTAATATAGCGGTCCGACAGGACCGCCGCGGCCACGAGGGCGGAGTCCTTGATCTTCACGCCGTGGTGGACCTCGTACTTCTCCTTGAGCCCGCGGAGGATGGCAATGGTGTCCTCCACACTCGGCTCTTTGACCAGGACGGGCTGGAACCTGCGCTCCAGCGCCGCGTCCTTTTCCACGTGCTTCCGGTACTCGTCAAGCGTCGTGGCCCCAATGCAGCGGAGTTCGCCGCGCGCCAGCGCCGGCTTGAGCATATTCGCGGCGTCCACCGCCCCCTCGGCGGCGCCGGCCCCGACGAGGGTGTGCAACTCGTCGATGAAGCAAATAAGCCTGCCTTCTGACTCGGTGATCTCCCGGAGCACCGCCTTGAGCCGATCCTCAAACTCGCCGCGATACTTCGAGCCGGCGATGAGGGCGCCGATGTCCAGGGCCACGACCTGCTTGTTCTTCAACCCCTCCGGCACATCCCCCGTCACGATCCGTTGGGCCAGCCCTTCCACGATCGCCGTCTTCCCCACCCCGGGCTCACCAATCAGGACGGGGTTATTCTTGGTCCGGCGGGAGAGGACTTGGATCACCCGGCGGATCTCGTCGTCACGACCGATGACCGGATCCAGCTTCCCCTTCCTTGCCAGCTCCGTCAGGTCTCGGGCATAGCGCTGAAGGGCCTGATACTTCGCCTCCGGAGTCGGGTCCGTGACCCGCTGGCTCCCCCGTACTTCGACCAGGGCCTTGTAGATGGCCTCCGGAGTCACTCCCTCTCGACGGAGCAACTGTCCCGCCGCGCCTTCCTTCTCCTGGGCGATGGCGACCAGGAGGTGCTCGGTGGAGCAGTACTCATCACGAAGACGCTTGGCCTCGGCCCAGGCCTGACCGAGGACCGCCTCGAGACCGGGCGAGACATACTGCCGCCCACCGCCAGATACCTGGGGAAGTCTCTGGATCTCCTCCTGAAGTCGCTCGGCGAAGGCATCGGGCCGCACCCCAAGCTTGGCCAGGAGGCCCCTGACGATCCCCTCCTCTTGGCGGAGAAGGGCCAGGAGGAGATGCTCTGGCTCCATGGCTTGGTGATTGGTCTCACCCGCGATGGCCTGGGCGGCTTGGATGGCCTCCTGCCCCTTCACCGTGAACTTGTCAAACCGGATTGCCACGGCGCCTCCTACCGAAGTCCGAGATCTGCACGGGGATTTTTTCTGCTCAACTGCCTGAGCTCCTCGAAGTGCTTCCGCTCCGCCTCCGTCAACGGGGAAGGAAAGACGACGCGAACCTTCACCAGCTCATCCCCTGAGCCTCCGCCCCGCATGTGGGGCATGCCGTACCCCGCGAGGCGAAACGTCTTTCCGCTCGAGGTCTCTGGCGGAATCTTCATAGAAACCTTCCCGCGGAGGGTCGGGATTTCGATTTCGGCACCGAGGGCCGCTTCAACCACACTGATGGGAACCTCGACGTGGAGATCATCCTCTTTGCGCTCGAAGAGAGGGTGCCGGCGGATTTTGACCTTGAGGTAGAGATCACCCTTCGGGCCGTCGCCCGGACCACTGCTCCCCCCACCCGTTACACGAACCCTCGACCCGTCGCGAATCCCCGGAGGAATCTTCACCTCCAGCCGGCGGTGCCCCTGGTCTCCCTGAAACTCGATGATGCGCTTGGTCCCGGCATGCGCCTCCTCGAGGCTGACCTCAATGGCGCTCTCGAGATCCTCTCCCTGGCGCACGCCGGTTTTCCTTCCCCCGAAGAGGTCGCTGAAGCCGCCTCCCCAGGATGACGATGCCGAAGTTCCCGAGCGAACTCCGAGATCGCCGAAGAAGGTCTTAAAGAAGTCACTGAAGCCGCCGAGGTCGAAGTCGCCCTGAGTGCCACCGCGACCGAAGTGGACCTGGAATCCGCCGAAGTCATGGCCGCCGGGGTGGAAGCCCTCACGGGCATAGCGCTGCCAGTCGGTCCCGAGCGTGTCGTACCGCTTCCGCTTCTCGGGATCCCCCAACACCTCGTTGGCCTCGTTGATCTCCTTGAAGCGCTCAGCCGAGCCTTTCCCCTTATTGACGTCGGGGTGGTACTTTCGAGCGAGCCGCCGGTAGGCGCGCTTGATGGCCTCGGCGTCGGCGCTCTTGTCCACGCCCAAAATCTTGTAGTAGTCCTTATACTCGACAGGCATTAAGGATTACGCCTCAGAGATGAGGCGAAGCGAACACACGAACCGATGAACCCAGGTGGGGGGGTCCAGGGGGAGGAGTGGTTGGGACTCCCCCCCTGATATATTGATCATTAGCCCCTCCCCAGGGTAAAGGCCACGAAAAGAGACGATCCGGCGCGCTGGAGGGTGAGCATCACCCGGTCCCCCGGTTTGAGCCCCTGAATGGCCTTGCTAAACTCCGACACAGTGCGTATCCGTTGACGGTTTACCTCGCGGACCACGTCGCCGGGCCGGACGCCGGCCGCCTCGGCCGGGCTCCCGTCATCCACGGAGGCCACCACTACCCCTTCGGTCGAGCGAAGACCGAGCTGGCGCGCCAGATCGGGAGTGACCGGCTTGATCTCTAATCCGAGCAGGTCCTTTCCCCGGCCGGCTCTAGCCTGCAGGTCATCAGGCACCTCGGCGATCTTGACGTCGACCGTCTGCTCCCGCTTTTCCCTCATCAGCTTCACCTTGGCCGCCGACCCGGGTTGAGTGAGGCCCACGGCCCGCTGGAGGTCCACGGGCGATTCAATCTTCTTGCCGTCGAATTCAAGGATCACATCCCCCGCCTGGACCCCGCTCTTGGCGGCCGGGCTCCCATCCACGACGTCAGCCACCAGGACACCCTGACCCGCATTGGCATTGAAGCTCTTAGCCAGATCCTCGTTCAGTTCCTGAACACTCACGCCGAGCCAGCCTCGGCTGACCTTCCCCTTGGCAGCCAGCTCCGCGTAGATCTTCTTCGCGACGTTGATCGGGATCAACAGCGCGATCCTCAGTCGAAGCGGGGGAATGTCGGGATCGGCTTTGCGATCCCGATCAACGTCGCGAAGAAGATCTACGCGGAGCT
>JACOUJ010000297.1 GCA_016177865.1 Candidatus Rokuibacteriota bacterium | reverse complement strand
TTCCCCCCGAGGTCTGGAACCGAGTCGGCAACCGCCTCCTCCCCAAGCTCCGGACGGGGACGCGCCTCGACGTGTCCGTCGGCTTCGAGATCGAGGTCGACGCCGCCACCGCCGACCACCTGATTGCCGAGATCCGCCAAATCCTAGCCGACCTGTCACTGCTTGAGCGCATTCGGATCGAATGACGCGTTCCTCCGGTTACTTCGGCAATGTCCACAAGGTTTGACTTCGTAGATAGTCCGTTGGGAACGAAGGAACTCGGGCAGATGGGTAGAGAACGTACGGAAGGCTGAGCAGCGGCTGCGCATGAAACTCCTGCATTTGTCCGATGCTCACTTTGGGTTGAGTCACCGCGATGGAATGCGAGACGTTATTCAAGCGGCGCTTGAGGATGTGGTGGCCACCCTCGCCTATGACTTCGTGGTCTTTTCTGGGGATGTCGCTAACATCGGGAGTGAAGCTGAATACCATCATGCTACGGCTTTTCTGGCTTCTATCGCAGCAAAGAAGCCCATCCTTGTGGTCCCCGGAAACCACGACGTCTTTAGGCCGCTTGCCCAGACATCCAAGCTACGTGAGGCGAGCTTAAGCAGGGACGCTTATCTCGATGCGCGGACTGCCATCCAAGCAGGGGAGCGGTTCCGAGCGTTTCAAGAGTTTTCCAAAGCCTATGACTTCGACTGGCGTTCTTCGATCCTAACGGCGCGGCGCAGCTTCCCAGAGATCACGTTCATCGGCCTTAACACAGCTCTGCTCTCCTGCGATGACGCTGATGAGCAGCACCTCGTCGTTGATCAGGAGCAATTGAATCAGGCTCTTGTGGAGGCCCACAGGGCGCGAACGCTCGTTGTGGCCGTTGGTCATCACCCCCTGTCCTGGCTCTCGCCATGGAACTCAGCGGACATAGCTCAGGCGATCCGACGACGAAGAGTCGGCGCACACGCTTACCTGTGCGGACATCTTCATCTACCGGAGGGGTCAAGCATTTCGACCAGTACCGGAGAGCAGCTCGTGACGGTGCAGGCGGGTGCAGCGTACCAGGACGCGCGATGGGAACAGAGCTTCTGGCATCTCGAGCTCCAACCAGAGCGCTCGAGGCTGTTGCCCAAACTGTTTCTGTTTAACAGAAAGTCTGGAATGTTCCTCCCGGACAGCGCGCGCTCCCAACCGATCGTCTGTGACCTTGCGACCGACAGAGCCCAGGTGTCCTTAACCATTCACTCGGCTGTGTCAGCTAGCCACGGTCAGATCGTCCTACCGCGGTCACCGCGCGCGTTTGCCGAGGCATTGGACGAGGCATTTCATCTTGTATGGGAGCCAGGCTGGGGAAGCGCTGAGCCGGGGTGGATCTACTGGCCGGTGCGGCTTCGAAAGCCGACACTAATTCACGCGGCCCAGGCTTTCGTGGCAGCAGCATTCCAGCAGCGTGGAGTCCGAATCATCCTTTGCCTCGACGACCTTGGGAACGTTGAAAGCGACGCTGAGCCGACGTTTATCGGGCGGATGGCCAAGCATTTCGGCCTAGTTGGTGGAACGTGGGGAGAGGTTGAGGTATGCCGCGCAAGTCGCGTTCTCACCGACGACAAGCTTCAGGCCATGTGGTTAATCCTTTCGAGATGGCTCACTAGAGAATCTCAACTTGAGCACGTGCTCGCTGTGTCGAAACTACTAGGAACGGATGACGCGGACCCAGTGTCGGCCCTAAGAAAGGCGCTAGAGCGTAAGCCGCGGAAGCTGATGGCGCCTGTTGTGGTGTGGAGCTGCCTTGAGGCGAAAAGGGTGGACATGAGTGGGAAGGGCGGCTGGTTTACGATTGGAGGTTACGATGAAAGGATGTTGTGGGCTGCATGGCGTGAGGCGTTCGGCGCGGGGGATGGATTGGGCCACGTATATGTGCCGGAGCTGAAAAGGCTGACATCTCGGGGCACAGGGACCCTCGTGATGGGGGAAGATAGTATGTACTGGGCGAGTCGGGACGACATCCTGACGTCGCTTAAGGCTGATGAGAATCCGCCAAGCAATAGAAGCCACGTCACTGGATGGCTTATCGAACAATGCCTCCTCTTGCCGAAGATCTTGCGCCGTGAATCACTCATGCTCGGAGGACGCGAAATAGGGACGCCTAGCGGGATTGTCGTCGTCGATGAGGTGCCGAGAGAATCGCTCCTTGAAGATGTCGCCACAAAGGCACGGGATCTATTGCTGACGTGATCTCTACTGGGGTTTCCGCATCGCCTTTCTTTCGTAGAGCGTACGGTTCGTATACGGCGACGCAGGCGGACGAGATTGTGGCTCTGTTCGCTGGAACAGAGGCGACAAAGCGCTTATTAGATCCGTTTTCTGGCTTGGGAAGTCTGTTACCCCGCCTCGTTAGGGTCGGTCACGAGGTGCGAGCGCTGGACATCAATCCCATAGCTGTTGCGTTCGTCGAGCTCCGTCGGCCAGACTACATTCGGCAGCTGCCCGAGATACGCAAAGCATTGGAAGCTTCCTTGGCACGTTGTTCAGATATCGTCCAGCACGGCGTAGGACGGTTCGAGCAAGCGTGGGTGACAGCCGAGATCGCCGAGTGGCTTCGGGAGTACAGAGAGGCCGTTCTCCGTGTGACCGGTACCCGCTCTGAGGACCTTACCGAGGGCTCGGTCGCGAGAGCGCTTGCATTTCTCCCTCTGTTGGCTGCGCGGGAACTGACGACGTTTTCCGCTTCCGACAACGCGTCCTGGGTGAAAGCGGGGGGGCTTGTTCGGCCAACGGATCCCAAGGTGGCGCTTAAGAGAATCGCGACCGCATGGGCTGGCTACCTAGAGACGACGTATACCGGAAATGTTCGAGGAACGCTGACTGCTGCGTGTCAGGATGCGCGCACGCTGAAGGCCGATGAGGAGTACGAAGGCGTGCTGTTCTCGCCTCCGTACGCGAACCGCCTGGACTATCTACGGATGCTAGCTCCCGAGGCGGTGATTCTGCAACTCGTCGGTGGCGTTGACGTTCGTAGTGTGGAACGACACGTTGTTGGTACGAACATTGTGCGTGGCTCCGTGCCGGATAAGATTGCGATCGGGCGGTTGCCTCGGAGTGTGAGGGAGGCGCTACGTACCATACGCAGTGACGCAGCGAAGGCCAGCGCCACGTATTACTATCCCTTCTTCGCGAACTATTCGGTGGGCCTGTTCAATGCTGTTGGTAATGTGGCACGTGCTCTTGCAAAGAGCGGTAAGGGTATCGCGTTCGTACGTGACACGCCACGTAAGGATGTCTTGTTTCCGACCGCAGATACAGTGATCGGGGCGCTTCGAGCGGCAGGCTGCAGGGTGCAGGCGAGGCCGACGGTCGTACGACACCACATCGGCATGCGTCGGAAGCGTGGGCACGTGTCCTTGCAAGGGCTGGCGCAGCGGGAGTGGCGAATCTCCTTCGAGAGGATATAATGAAGGGGCGGCTGGGGCAAGACATAGTGCTTCGGGCCGATGAATTCGGCGGCATTGCCTATGTGCCTTCGCGCGACGACTTCTTTGCCGTTGACGAGCAGGTCTTTGGATTCTTGCGCAGTTTTGAACGGCAGTCATGGACAATGGTGGGTGAAGACGAGCGAGAGGCCGTCGTTAGCCTGGCTGGTCTCGATCTGCTACAGACGGAACCAAGAACGCCATCGCGCGCCTACTCAGGACCGTCATTCATTGGTGCCTTTAAGGACATCGTCACACTGAGCGAGCCACTTGTTCTAAACTGCTTCGCGACAGCGCATTGTCCATTGAAATGCCTGTACTGTCACGCTGACGATCTCATGAGCGATGAAACGCGGCGGGACGAGGACCGGGAGGGCGGCACTGAAGTAGCAAACGTAATTGCTACGGCGAGGATGGTCAATAGCATCGTGGCCGTGATCACGGGGGGAGATCCTTTAACACGGCCGGAGCGCGCGCAGCGAGTCATCGGTGCATTGAGTGGTCACAAGGCTCTTGTGCTTGATACATCGGGGGTGGCGCAGCCAGAGGTCATAGAGCGATTTTTACCGTTCTTGAAAGAGCATAAGGTCCATGTGCGCGTGTCGCTGGATTCACCGGACAGCCGCGTTCAGGAGAAGGTTAGACCGAGTAATCGAGAGTATGCCGCTGGGCTGAGCTCGTATCATGGGGCAGTCAGTACGATACGGGCGTGTCTGGATATTGGCATTCCCGTAACCGTTCAGACGGTGGTCTCGCGTGTCACTGACACATCGGAAAAGCTTCTGCCCCTGAGGGACTTTCTGATCGAGCTGGGCGTGCGCCATTGGGTTCTACATCTTGCGGTCGAGGCGGGCGCCGCTCGTAAGATTCAGAGTAGGGTGAAGGGGTCACGGGGAGGAATTCTCCCGCAACCATCCGCGCGGGCGAACGTGTGGCGGGTGGTGAAGTCCACCTTGGCGGACGGTCTGCCGATTGATATTCGGGTCACGGACAATACCAATACACCTAATTCGGTCCTCCTGCTGAGTTCGAACGGCGCGTTGTACACAGAGGGGTTGGCGCACAAGGGGAAGGTTCAGCTATTTGACCCCGAGGAAGGGCGTCCGGACCTCCTGAGAAAGCTATTCTTCTACATAGACAACTTCGGGCATGCGAGGCGCTACTTGAACTGGAATCCTGAAATGTTCGACGGAAGAAACTTGGAGAGCCTGTGCGTTCCGGTGGAGGTGCCTCGACGGGGTAGGGAGGCGGTAACGGTACTTGTCGAACAGGAGCGGAAGTATTCGATCGCGGACGAGGAAGCGCTGATTGGGTCACTACAGGGATTGAGCTACTACCTGGAAGGCGATGATCTCCTGGAGGACCGCTATTACGACACTGCGGACGGGTCACTCGCACGGAACGACTTCGTCTTACGGGTGAGGCGTAAGAACGAGGTCTTCCTATTTGCGGAGAAGGGGCCACGGTTTAGGCGAACTGATGGCGAGTATGATCGGGTAGAGGTTGAGTTTCCGCTGACGAATGTGGACGCCTTGGAGGAGAGTCTTGTCGGGAGAGGGCTGAGGGTGACGTGGCGATTGGTGCGTCGGCGCCTGACATTCTCCGGAGGGCCTGGGTCTCCGGGAGTTGTTGTTGACCGGCTCGCCAAGGTGGGCTCCTTCCTTGAGATGGAAGGGAAATCGGGAGAGCTCGCGCGGTTGGCTGGAGAACTTAGGGGTCTGGGCCGACAGGAGACGCGGAATTATCGTGAGATCATCGAAGACTGGTGCCGTGGTAGGGGTATCCAAGGTCGAGAAGTCTACGGTCTGGATCAGAATGATGTCCTATCCCGTTAGTTGGCGTCGGTTAGAGCGCTTCCCGAGCTCACCTGCGCAAGGACACGTGGTCGCCAAGAGCTCGGTCGCCGGGCCGCCGTGGCAGTGGCCAGTAGAGCTCGAGAGGCGCCATCAGGCACGACGAGGGCGTAATGGGTGAGAGCAAAGTCATGCTCTACACGGTCGCGGATCTCTACAAGTTCTATCGGGAGGGACGCATACGCCTTGCGCCCGAGTTCCAACGTAACAGCATCTGGCCGGCCGCTGCACGCGCGTACCTAATAGACACAATTCTAAATAGGCAACCCATACCGCAGCTGTTCCTCCACCGAACCGTATCTGCGCAGACAGGCCGGACGACGTATGACGTGGTCGACGGCCAGCAGAGACTGCGAGCTATCTTTGATTTCTTGGAAGACAAGATACGGCTCACGCAGAGCCACGGCCAGAGTTTCTACAACAGGCGATTGTCTCAACTTCCTGCTGCCCTGAAGGATCGGGTGTGGAACCACACACTGTTGATTCAGGAGCTCTATGGGTACTCTGAAGCGGAGATTGAGGACATGTTCGTTAGGATCAACAGGTTCGTAGTGCGATTGTCGAAGCAGGAGCTACGGCATGCGAAAGCACGAGGACAATTCCATCAACTTGCTCGTTCTCTAGCCGGTCTGCCGTTCTGGTTGAAGCATCGTGTCTTCAGCAAGAACCAGATTCAGCGTATGCGCGGCGACGAATTCGTCGCGGAAATCGCGATTCTCTTGATTGAAGGGCCGCAGGACAAGAAAAAGGCGGTTGACCTCTATTACGTGCAGTACCAAGATCACTTTCCAAGCAAGGCAGCTGTCGAGCGCCGTCTTCGTGAGTATCTTCGTTGGATTGAGACCGCGTTTCCTGATCTGGCACGTCACAGATACCGGAAGCCGGTTGACCTGTACTCTCTGGTCGGTGCTCTGGATGCTGCGACTAAGGATGGGGCTACAGCTAAGACACTGAAGCCTCAGAGAGCGCGGACGGCTCTGATCGCCTTTGAGCAGGACCTGGCCAGCCCGAAACCTAGTCGGGAAGCTACGACATACTTGGCTGCGGCTAGCAGGCAAACTGACAATGTGGGTCCACGTCGGTCCAGGATAGAGATTATCCAACGCCGGCTTCGAGCGGCGTGATCGACCAGCTTGGATTCCCGATCTAGGCGTTTTATCGAGGAGTATGAGCGTGATCTTCTTGAGACGCGTCGAGCGACGGCTGTCGCGGGGGAGCTCGTCAGGGACGTCCTGCTCAGGCGCGAGGTACTCTTCTATGCCGTGACGCATCGTGCAAAGACAACCGAATCTGTAAGGTCGAAGCTTATCGAGAAGCGCTATAGCCGTCCCCGTCGCCAGGTCACTGACGTTATTGGGGTCCGGATTATCACAAACCACGAGGACGAGATTGAGGCTGCCGTTCGCGCCTTGCGCGATGAGTTCCAGGTGGACGAAGCAAATAGCGTCGACAAGCGAGAGTCCCTGGGACTGCGCGAGTTCGGATACCGATCCGTCCATATTATTGCGCGGCTGCGAGCTCCACATACAGAGGTGCCGGAACTTCGCCCTCTCCTTGGAAGATGGTTCGAGATTCAGGTGCGAAGTGCCGTCGAGAACGTGTGGGCCGAGATCGAACACCGGGTCGTCTATAAGTCCGGGGTTGACTACAAGGTCAAGGGATATGCCGGAACTGTATACAGGCGCTTCGGCGCCCTAGCGGGCGCGCTTGAGGTGGTCGACAAGGAGTTTACGGCTCTTCGAGAAGCGCGTAGCGCCGTAATTGACTTCTACAAGAGCAGGTACCGAGATCGGGCCGATGATCGGAAGCCATTCGATGTCGCGCGGCTCTTCGCATTTCTCGAGGCCGAACGTCCGAATGGCCTGTCCTGGAGAGAGGCCGCGGCCGCGGGGCGTCGATTCATGCCTGGGGTAGAGCTGGATTCGATCAGAGCGTTGAAAGCTGCGCGTCTGAATACCGCGCGTTCGCTCCGGGCGATGATGCGGACGCGAGCGTTTGAGGCAGCCGCTTTGGCTTTCGCCACGGCTGTTGGGGTAACACCCGCCGAGATCTCGCACCTCGCGGTCGTGGCTCTAGCGGTCGGCGTGGTGAGGCCGAGGGTTCTAGAGACAGATCTCGTCCCGCTGCGTGGGGACGCGGCAGTGGAAGGTGCGGTTCGGGCAGGACATGCCGAGCTGATGCGTCGAAGACGGGGATAACGGTGGGGATGGCTGGTAGAGCTCAATCTCCGAGAGGGACCGCCCCAGTCTTCAGGAGCTTGCTCCACTCACAGCGTCGTGCCGTCTGCAGCCTCGTCGTTGTTCTCCGTGCCGCTCGGTTTTAGTCCTGGCTGATTGCTCGGAGCCAGCGAGGCGGAACTCCAGATGGTGATGGGCGGAAGCGTGATCGCGGCTGAAACACGGGTTCGAATCCCGTTGGAGCCACCACCGTTCTGACGCGGGTTTCCGCTGCATTGACAGCTCTCCTCATCCGTTTGTTGCCACGGTCTGTTGCCATTCCGGCGTAGCCAGTCGATCCTCGGAACGCGCCTGTCCCCGGTAGTGTGCATGGCAGCGTGCCGATGGCGAACGTCACCCGACCACGCATCAGATGGTAGATGAACGAGCCCAGGCAGAATCGCCCGAAGATCAACGCCGCAACCGCAAGTAGTAAGAACCTTTGAAGCACCCAGGCCGCGATCCAGAATCCGGAGGCCATAGTTGCGGCACTCGCCGTGGCGAACGTGGCCGCCATGCCTTGGGCGAAGCGACGCGGCATGGGTGCGTGCCCCAACGCAGGTGCGCTGGAGCGCAGCCCGAGCGTATGGTTATACGCGAAATCGAAGGGATTCAACCGCGGCAACAGGGCACACCACCACAGGAGCGCCGCGAGTATTGCGAACACAGCGGGCGACTGTGAGATCGTGCCCGCGACAAGGATCAGGCCGACAAGGCGAGGTTGAAACAGCAGCGCCGAGGAAACCCGAGTGCAGCTCGTTAGCTCGGGCGCTTCGAGGCCCTGCTGGAGGATGAAGTTGCGATCCGCGTTGGTGCTTACGTCTATCTCAGGCATCGCTCGATCCCTTGGGGCGGGCGGGTAGTCAACACAAAACCCCTTCTCGGCCGTTTCCCCCGTTCCCCTAGGGGGGTCCCAGGTCCCGGCTTCTGGGTCGTCACCCTGTACGACAAGTAGCCCTCAGCTCCCGTCCGCCTTTTACCGCTGGATCAGGAACGCGCCCGCTGTAACAAGCACTGTTCCCGCCCAGATCAGCGGCGACGGTGTTTCTCCTAGCAGCGCCCACGCCAGCAGGATGGACGCTACGGGGCCGATCAGAGAGAGCACGGCGATCTGCGATGGCAGGTAGTTCTTCAGCAGCCACAGGTTGGCGATGAAACCGAACCCGGCGATCACCACTCCTTGGTAGAAGAGTGACGCACCCAGGCGCGGCGTCCAGGACCATGCATCGTGTTCCAGAAGCGCGCTTGCCGCCGCGAACACGGCCGTGCCCAGGGCGAAGCGCGCGAGCACCAGCCTGGCGATGTGGATGCGACCTGCCGCTCGTGCGCTGTAGACCTGGTGCTCGGCGAGCACTAACGCAGAGGCGAGGATGAGGAGGTCGCCGACGAGCAGGTCTGTACTTATGGCGAGCCCCTGCACGAAGATGACCACGATGCCGGAGTAGGAGACCAGCGTAGCCAGCAGCTTCCGCCTCGTGAGCCGGTCTCCGGGGACCTGGAAGTGGGCGAACACGGCCATCCACACCGAGTATGTGGAGAGGACGACGGCGGCGTGGCTGGCAGTGGTCTTCTCGAGCCCGATGTTCATGGTCGCGAGCTCGAGGCAGAACATGACGCCCACGGCGAGCAGCGCGAGCGCCTCCCCCCGCTTCGGGACGAGGTCCGCCCTTATCCACCGCGCCCACACCAGGACGGTCAGCGCCCCCAGCACGAAGCGGAGCCAGCCCAGCCTGAGCGGAGGCGCGTCCTCCAGCCCGAACTTGATGGCGATGCCCAGCCCGCTCCACAGGCCTGTCAGGAAGAGGGCAAAAAGGGCAGCAGACGTTGTGAGTGGCCTGTGCCGGGCCTCAACTGACACGTAGGGGCTCCTAGTCGCCTCAAGCCGTCGGCCCCAGGCACACGCCAGGGCGCATTCGCGGCCCGGTATATTAGCGGGCGCGATCCCGTCGTCCCGAGCGCAGCCGAGGGACCCCGTCCCCTCGACCCACACC
>JACOUJ010000296.1 GCA_016177865.1 Candidatus Rokuibacteriota bacterium | reverse complement strand
TCCGGACACCGTCCCCGTCGGGCCGGGGCGCGCGCCCTTCAGTTCCGACGCCGCGAACGTGCTAAGCGAATTCAAGCCCGCCGTAGTGAGCTTTCATTTTGGATTGCCATCGGCCGAATTGCTGGCGCGAGTGAGAGCCTGGGGCTCGAAGATACTCTCTTCGGCAACCACCGTCGAAGAGGCGCGGTGGCTCGAAGCGCATGGGGTCAATGCCATCATTGCGCAAGGTTTAGAGGCGGGCGGCCATCGCGGCATTTTCTTGTCGGAGGACCTAAGTACTCAAGTCGGCACGTTTGCACTGTTGCCGCAAATTGTGCGGGAGGTGAAGCTGCCGGTCATTGCGGCTGGCGGCATCGCGGATGCGAAAGGCGTTGCAGCGGCTATGGCGCTCGGCGCAGCCGGCGTACAGATCGGGACGACTTATCTGCTCTGCCCTGAAGCCAGCACAAGCACAGTGCATCGCGCAGCGCTTAAGAGCGAAGCCGCCCGCCACACGGCGCTCACGAACCTTTTCACGGGCCGACCCGCCCGCGGAATTGTGAACCACATCATGAAAGAGCTTGGCCCGATCAGCACCGCTACGCCCGCGTTTCCCTTAGCCACGGCTGCCATCGCCCCCTTGCGCGCCAAAGCTGAAAGCCAAGGCTCCGGTGATTTCTCGCCTCTGTGGTGTGGCCAGAATGCTGGCGGATGCAAAGAGGTACCAGCCGCCCAACTCACGCATGAATTGGCCGCCGATCTCTAGCGGGGACAGCGGAAACTCGATGGTCGGGAAGTCGGGGGTGGGCCGAGACGCCGGGTCCGCGATCCAGTAGTGAGAAATCAAAGATAGCGCTCTCTCCCCAATTTTATTGACCCGTTGTCCACCGCTACGATATAGTGAAAAAATCTAACGATGATCAGAGGTTTTCGCTGGACCGATGGGGTTTGACGTGACGACGATCCTGAGCGAGGGGGTGCTGAAAGCCCTTCGGACGGCGGGGTTGCCGGAGCCCGGGGCGGTGACCTGGGAGGTGCCACGGGAGGCGGAGCACGGGGATTACGCCACAAACCTCGCAATGCTCATGGCCCGCGCGGTGAAACAGTCCCCGCGGCGGGTGGCCGAGGCGATTCGGGATCACCTGCCGCCCATCGAGGTCGTCGAGCGGGTCGAGGTGGCGGGTCCGGGATTTCTCAATGTCTTTCTGACCTTGGGGTGGCGCCGCGAGGCGCTCCGGGAAGTCCTGACAGCCGGCGAGGGCTATGGCCGGAGCCACCTCGGGCAGGGGCGGCTGGTCCAGGTGGAGTTTGTCTCGGCCAACCCCACCGGCCCGCTGGTCATCGTAAATGCCCGCGCCGCGGCGGTTGGAGACGCGCTGGTCCGGATCCTGAGAGCGGTCGGGTTCGACGCGCGCGGGGAATACTATATCAACGACGCGGGGAACCAGTTCCTCAACCTGGCCCGCGCGATGGAATGCCGCCTCCGCCAGGCCCTCGGCGAAGTCGCTCCGCTCCCAGAGGGCGCGTATCCCGGCGAGTACGTTATTGACCTGGCCAAGGCGTACCTCGACCTCCATGGCGCCGACGTCGCGAAGCTTCCCGAGGGAGAGCGGCTGGACCGCCTCGGGCAATTCGCCGTGGAGCGGATCGTCGCGGAGCAACGGGAGCTTCTCCGTCAGTACGGCGTGGAGTACGACGTGTGGTTCAGCGAGCGGACGCTTCGGGATTCAGGCGCGACAGACGAAGCGATCCGGCTCCTCCGCGAGCGGGGTCAGGCGTTTGACGCCGAAGGGGCCATCTGGTTCCGCGCGAC
Organism: Candidatus Rokuibacteriota bacterium; assembly: GCA_016177865.1. Taxonomy (GTDB): domain Bacteria; phylum Methylomirabilota; class Methylomirabilia; order Rokubacteriales; family JACOUJ01; genus JACOUJ01. Next base: position 4,056 of record JACOUJ010000296.1, on the reverse strand, counting down.
GGCCTTCGGAGATGACAAGGATCGAGTCCTCGTGAAGTCGGACGGCGAGGTCACGTACTTCGTTCCTGACATCGCCTACCACCTGGACAAGTTCCGTCGTGGCTTCGTCAAGGTGATTGACCTCTGGGGGCCGGACCATCACGGCTACGCCCCTCGAATGAAAGCGGCGATGCGCGCCCTCGGACACCCGGAAGACGCCCTCGAGATCCTCATCGTCCAGATCGTGCGCCTCCTCCGGAGCGGTGAACTGGTCAAGATGTCAAAGCGCCGGGGAGAGTTCACCGCGATGGCCGAGCTGCTCGAGGAAGTCGGGCGGGATGCGGCGCGCTTCACCTTCCTCACCCGACGCCACGATAGCCCTCTCGACTTCGATCTCGACCTGGTCACGCGCCAGACCTCGGAGAACCCGGTCTATTACGTTCAGTACGCCCACGCCCGAGTCGCCAGCATCTTCGACTTCGTCAGGGAACGGGGGCTCTCCGAGCCCGATTGGGAGCGTGTGGATCTGAGCCCCTTGGCCTTGCCCGAAGAGCTGGATCTGATCAAGCGCCTCCTCCAGTTTCCGAGCCTCCTCGAGGCCGCCGCGCGGACCTATGAGCCGCACCGCGTGGCCTATTACCTCCAGGAGCTCGCGGCGGCGTTTCACCCGTACTACAACCGCCATCGGGTTGTCAGTGACGACCGGGCCCTGACGGCCGCGCGACTCGCCTTGGTTCGGGGCGTGGGCATCGTGCTCCGAAACGGACTCGGGCTCCTCGGCGTCTCGGCCCCGGAGAAGATGTGAAAGAGCGCTCTCGAGCCGAAGTCCGCCTGGGGCGACGGCAGGTTGTTCTCCTGTCCGCCGGGCTTGTCATCGTCTTCGCGCTCGTGTTCATCCTGGGCATCCTCGTAGGGCGGGAGCTCGCAAGCACCGCTCCCCGCGTCGCCGCAGTCCCACCCCCTCAGGCCACGCCGGGGGCAGTCCCGTCCTCCGATGCGGCCAAGAACGCGCGCGCCAACATGAAGGAGAAGCTGACCTTCTATCAGACCCTGACATCGCCGACGCCGGACATCCCTCCACCCGGCGCCACACCCCGTCGAAAGGTGGTTGAAGAGCGGATGGTGGTCAAGGGGCCCGAACGACGATCGGTCGTCGAGCCCGCCACTCCGAGCGCTGCGCCCTCCGCCCCAGCCGCGACGGTCTGGACCCTTCAGGTGAGCTCCTTCCGCAGCCGGACCTCGGCCGAGGAGCAGGTGAAGCGGCTCATGGCCAAAGGTTACGATGCCTACTTCGCGATGGTGCAGTCAGAAAATGGACAGGCGCGGTACCGGGTTCGGGTCGGGAGCTTCGGGACCCGGACTGAGGCCGAGAATGTTGCGGATCGGCTCCGCGCCGATCTCAAACTGAATCCCTTCGTGACCCGCCGCTCGTAGGGGGGCGCGTGGGGCATAGACTCGGGCGTATCCTGATCACCCAGGACGAGATTTCACTTCGGGTGCGGGAGTTGGGGCAGGCGCTCGCCCGAGACTACCAGGGTAAGGATCCCCTCCTCCTGGCAGTTCTGAAAGGGGCGGTGGTCTTTCTCGCCGACCTCATGCGGGCCACGGAACTGCCCATAGCATGCGATTTCATTGGTGTCTCGAGCTACGGGGCCAGCTCTCGCACCACCGGCGTGGTCAAGATCACGGCCGATCTCTCCCAGACGATCGAGGGGCGCGATGTCCTCGTCGTGGAGGACATTATTGACACGGGCCGGACCGTCGCGTACCTCAAGCGCAATCTCCTGACCCGCCACCCCGGGAGCCTCCGGATCTGCGCCCTCCTCGACAAGGTTGGCCGACGGGAGGTGGAGGTCGAGCTGGATTATGTGGGCTTCTCCATCCCGAACGAATTCGTGGTGGGCTATGGCCTGGACTATATGAGCCTCTACCGAAACCTCCCCTACATTGCGGTTCTGGAGCCTGAAGATGGAGGGAAACTCCCGTAATCCCGTGGAGCGTTGCCTCTCATGCTATAATGAACACACTTGGGGAAGCCCAAAATCGTTGAGCGGGTGATCGCCGAATGAACCAGCTTTACAAGAACTTAGCCCTCTGGATGGTGATCGGGCTGATCGTCATCCTGCTCTTCAACCTCTTCAGCTCGACCCAGTCCCCCCGGGAAGAGATCGTCTTCTCGGACTTCATGCGCAAGGTGGAGATGGGCGAGGTGCGAGAGGTCACGATCAAGGGGAACAACGTCTCCGGCCGGCTCGCCGACGGATCCAACTTCAAGACCTACACCGTGGACTACCCGGACTTGGTAAAGATCCTTCGGGACCGGGGGGTCCGCATCATTGCGAAACCGCCCGAGCAGAACCCCTGGTGGAATGTCCTCTACTCCGTGCTGCCGATGCTCCTCTTCATCGGCGTCTGGATCTTCTTCATGCGCCAGATGCAGGGGGGTGGGGCCAAGGCCCTCTCCTTCGGGAAGGCCCGAGCCCGCCTCGTCGCCGACAAGCAGAATAAGATCACCTTCCAGGACGTGGCGGGGGTGGACGAGGCCAAGGAGGAGCTCAAGGAGATCATCGAGTTCCTGAAGGACCCGCCCAAGTTCCAGCGGCTGGGAGGGAAGATTCCCAAGGGCGTTCTCCTCGTGGGACCTCCGGGGACCGGCAAGACCCTGCTCGCCAAGGCCATTGCGGGCGAGGCCAATGTCCCCTTCTTTTCTATCTCAGGCTCAGACTTCGTTGAGATGTTTGTGGGGGTCGGGGCCTCGCGCGTCCGGGATCTCTTCGAGCAGGGGAAGAAGCATGCCCCCTGCATCATCTTCATGGACGAGATTGACGCGGTGGGGCGCCACCGGGGCGCGGGTCTCGGCGGCGGCCACGACGAGCGAGAACAGACCCTGAACCAGCTCCTGGTGGAGATGGATGGCTTCGAGACGAACGAAGGGGTCATCCTCATCGCCGCGACCAACCGCCCTGACGTCCTGGACCCGGCGCTCCTCCGTCCCGGGCGATTCGACCGACAGGTCGTGGTCCCTCGGCCGGATGTCAGGGGTCGGGATGAGATCCTCAAGGTCCATGCGCGCCGGATCCCCCTCGCCCCCGATGTGGATCTCCGACTGCTGGCGCGCGGGACGCCGGGCTTTTCCGGAGCCGACCTGGCGAACCTGGTCAACGAAGCGGCCCTCCTCGCGGCCCGCCGGAATAAGAAGCTCGTGGAGCGAATCGACTTTGACGAGGCCAAGGACAAGGTCCTCATGGGGGTCGAGCGGCGCTCGATGATCATCAGCGAGGAGGAAAAGAAGACCACTGCGTTTCACGAAGCGGGCCATGCCCTGGTCGCGATCCTCCTGCCTGGGGCGGATCCAATCCATAAGGTCACCATCATCCCGCGGGGGCGCGCCCTGGGAATCACGCAGCAGCTCCCGACTGACGATAAGTATAGCTACTCGAAGGACTACCTCCTGAACCGGATTACCATCTCGCTCGGCGGTCGGGCGGCCGAGGAGGTGGTCTTCGGACAGAAGACCACCGGGGCCGGCGACGATCTGGAGAAGGCGACGGAGCTGGCCCGGAAGATGGTCTGCGAATGGGGGATGTCTGAGAAGCTTGGCCCTCTGACCTTTGGAAAGAGGGAGGAGGCGATCTTCCTCGGCAAGGAGTTTGCCCGGCATCAGGACTACAGCGAGGAAACCGCCGTCCTCATTGATGGGGAGATCAAGCGGATCGTGATGGACTGCGCCGAGAAGGCTCGTCGTCTGCTCGAGGAGCAGCTCGAGAAGCTTCACTTGCTCGCGCGAGCGCTCCTCGAACGCGAGGTGCTGGACGCGGACGAGATCACCCAGATCGTGTCCGGGTCCCCGTCGCCCGCCCTCAGCGCGGCGCCAGCCTGAGATTTCGGCCCCTCTTTTTCGCCCCGCACGGATCGCGCGGGATGAGAAAGGGGGGCTTACTGTCAGCGGAGGGAGCAATGACGGGGGCCGGTCCGAGCGTTCAGGCGACGATCGCCAATCTTCGAGTCGGGGAGGGGTCCGCCGTCATCCTCGTCGGGGCCATCAATGTGAGCCCCGAATCGTTTTATCCCGGATCC
>JACOUJ010000330.1 GCA_016177865.1 Candidatus Rokuibacteriota bacterium | reverse complement strand
GAACCCCTCCCCTTTGACGTCAAAGGCCAGATCATCTACTACACCGGCCCCTCGCCGGCGCGCCCGGGGATGGTGATCGGCTCCGCCGGCCCGACAACCGGGAGCCGCATGGATAAGTACGCGCCCGGCCTTCTGGCCCTGGGGCTCAAGGGGATGATGGGGAAGGGGAGCCGCTCTCGCGAGGTGCGCGAGGCGCTCAAGAAGTATAAGGGTGTCTACCTGGGCGCGGTAGGGGGCGCCGGGGCGGTCCTTTCGAAGTTCATCAAGAAAGCTGAGGTCATCGCGTACGAGGACCTCCTGACTGAGGCGATTCGCCGCATGGAGGTGGAGAACTTCCCCGCAATCGTGATCAACGACTGTTACGGGGACGATCTCTACGAAGAGGGGATGAAGCAGTACGCAAGATGAGTTCCCTCGGAGGGGGGCTTTGCCTTATTCTACTCGGCCGGTCTTAGACCGACCGGCCTAGGGCCGACGCCTCCCCCGGGAAGTTGCGAGCGGAGCGAGCGTACCCTTGCGGGCACCCGCCGCGAGGCGGGTCGGGCGAAGCCGGCGCTCGAACGCGACCAGGGCGTAGCTTGGAGGGAGGGTGACGGAGAGAACGATGAGCCAGAACGTGACCGCGTCGGCCCACGGGGGGCTTACGCTTCGAAGCGATCCGTGGTGGGCGCTTCCCCTCACCGTGGTCGTCTTCCTCGGCTCCTTCATCGTCTACTCGACGTGGGCGGCGTTCCAGAACGCCCACTACTACGTACCGCCGTACCTTTCCCCGTTCTACTCACCCTGCATCTCGAAATCCTGCCTGCACCTCACCTTCGGGTGGGGGCTCCCGGAGTTCAGTCTGCCGATCATCGGGATCGTGTCCCCCGCCTTCCTAATTCTCGCGGGCCCGGGTTTCTTCCGCCTGACGTGCTACTACTACCGGAAGGCCTACTATCGCTCCTTCTGGCTTGCGCCTATGGCGTGCGCGGTCCGTGATCGCTCCGGATATTCCGGCGAGACGCGCTTCCCGCTCATCCTCCAGAACCTGCATCGGTACACCTGGTACGTCGCGGTCTTCTTCATCGTCGTGCTTACGTGGGACGCGCTCCTGGCGTTCCGCTTCCCCGACGGCTTCGGGATCGGGGTGGGGACGATCGTCATGTGGATCAACGTGATCCTCCTGGCCGCGTATACTTTTTCCTGCCACTCCTGCCGCCACGTCTGCGGTGGAGTGCTCGACGTCTTCTCGAAGGCGCCCGCCCGGTATCGGCTCTGGCGTTTCATCACGCGGCTCAACGAGCGCCATCCGGTGTACGCGTGGCTCTCTCTCTTCTTCGTGGGTTTCACGGACCTCTACATCCGCCTCGTCTCCATGGGAATAATCAGAGACTGGAGAATTCTTTGATGGCTGAGACGAAGTACGAGACCCACGAATACGACGTGATTGTGATCGGAGCGGGCGGCGCCGGACTTCGCGCCGCGATCGAGGCCTCTGCCCGGGGCGTGAAGACCGCGCTCGTCTGCAAGTCTCTGCTCGGCAAGGCCCATACGGTCATGGCCGAGGGGGGGATCGCGGCCGCCCTCGGCAATGTCTATCCCGAGGACAACTGGCAGGTCCACTTCCGCGACACGCTGCGCGGCGGCAAGATGTTGAACAACTGGCGCATGGCCCAACTCCACGCCCAGGAGGCGCCCGCCCGCGTCCTGGAGCTGGAGGAGTGGGGCGCCCTCTTCGACCGGACCCAAGACGGCCGCATCCTCCAGCGGGACTTCGGGGGTCATCGCTACGCGCGGCTCGCCCACGTGGGTGACCGGACGGGGCTGGAGATGATCCGGACGCTCCAACAGCACGCGGTTCACAAAGGGATCGATGTTTTCATGGAGTGCACGATCATCCGCCTCCTCCTGGACGGGGGACGGATCGCGGGGGCCTTCGGCTACTGGCGCGAGAGCGGACGCTTCGTGACCTTCAAGGCAAAGGCGGTGGTCCTCGCGACGGGTGGAATCGGTAAGATATGGAAGTTCACCTCCAACTCCTGGGAGTACACGGGCGACGGGGTGACCATGGCCCTTGACGCCGGCGCGGACCTCATCGACATGGAGTGCTACCAGTTCCACCCGACCGGAATGGTCTGGCCGCCCAGCGTCCGCGGCATCCTCGTCACCGAGGGCGTCCGCGGCGACGGCGGAACTTTGAAGAACTCGTTCGGCGAGCGCTTCATGTTCAAGTACATTCCCGAGTTCTTCCGGGCGGAGACGGCCGAGACCGAAGAGGAGGCGGATCGCTGGTATACGGACAAGAAAAACAACCGGAGGACCCCGGACCTCCTTCCGCGGGACGAGGTGGCGCGCGCGATCAACTCGGAGGTTAAGATGGTTCGGGGGAGCCCCCACGGTGGGGTCTTCCTTGACATCGCCTCGCGCCGAGATGCCGACTACATCAAGCGACGGCTCCCGAGCATGTACCACCAGTTCAAGGAGCTGGCCGATGTGGACATTACCAAGGAGCCCATGGAGGTGGGGCCCACCGCTCACTACATGAACGGCGGCGTCCGCGTGGACGCCGATACTGCCGCCACGGCCGTCCCCGGCCTGTTCGCGGCGGGCGAAATCGCCGGAGGCCTCCATGGCGCCAACCGCCTGGGCGGCAATTCCCTCTCCGACCTGGTTGTCTTTGGCCGCCGAGCCGGGCTGTACGCTGCCGAGTACGCGCAGAATCTCAAGGGGACGCTGACCGTGGACGCGGGGTGGGTCGAGGCGCTGGCGCAGGAGGCGCTCGAGCCGTTCCAGCGGACCGGCGGCGAGAACCCCTACGCGATCCATCGTGACCTTCAGGAGACGATGCAGAGCCTGGTAGGGATCATCCGGACGGAGGGCGAACTGAAGAAAGCCCTGGAGGAGTTGGCGACGCTCAAGGAGCGCGCGCGCCGGGTCAGGGTAGACGGAAACCGCCAGTACAACCCCTCCTGGCATCTGACGCTCGATCTGCATTCACTCCTCACGGTTTCCGAGGTAGTGACCTTGGCGGCGCTGGAGCGCAAGGAGAGCCGGGGCGGCCACACGCGCGACGACTATCCCAAGCCCGACCCAGAATGGGGCAGGGTGAACATAGCGGTGCGCCGTCGTCACGGCGACATCACGCTCACGCCGGACCCGCTGCCCGAGATGCCCGACGAACTGAAAAAGCTCCTCGAGGAGAGATAGATGCCCACGGCGATCATGCGAGTCTTCCGCGGAGATGCAAAGGGCGGCGGGTTCCAGGAATACCGGGTCCCCGCCGAGGAGGGGATGGTGGTCCTGGACGTGATCCATGAGATCCAGGCCACGCAGGCCCCGGACCTGGCGGTGCGCTGGAACTGCAAGGCCGGGAAGTGCGGCTCGTGCAGCGCGGAGGTGAACGGGAAGCCACGCCTGATGTGCATGACCCGCATGAACATCTTCCCCGAGGGCGAACCGATCACCGTCGCCCCGATGAGGACCTTCCCCCTGATCCGCGACCTCGTGACGGACGTGAGCTTCAACTTCGAGATGGCTAAACGGGTCCCGGCCTTCAGGCCCCGGCCCAGGGATCCCGACGGGACCTACCGGATGCAGCAGGAGGATATCGATCGCCCCCAGGAGTTCCACAAGTGCATCGAGTGTTTCCTCTGCCAGAATGTCTGCCACGTGATCCGCGACCACGAGGACAACAAGCGACATTTCGCCGGCCCCCGATTGTTCGTCCGGTACGCGGCCCTGGAGATGCATCCGCTCGACACGAACGACCGGCGAGAGCTCCTGAAAGAGAAGATGGGCCTCGGCTTCTGCAACATCACCAAGTGCTGCACCGAGGTCTGCCCTGAGCACATCAAGATCACAGACAACGCGATCATCCCCCTGAAGGAGCGCGTGGTGGACGAGTACTACGACCCCGTCCTCTGGCTCGTCCGCAAGCTCACCGGTCGCAAGTGACCTCGCCTGTCGCTACGTGCTTTCCCCCGCTCGAGCGCGGGCTTTGCCCGCGCAAGTTGTCGTGGGGGGAGGCTTCGGAAGGGGGGCGTGCCCCCCTCCGAGAGAAATGAAGATCCACGAGTATCAGGCCAAGGCGCTCTTGAGGGAGTTCGGGGTACCCGTCCCGAATGGGGAGGTGGCCGAGACGCCCCAACAGGCGAAGGCCATTGCCGAGCGCCTCGGCGCCCGGGTGGTCGTGAAGGCTCAGGTCCACGCGGGCGGGCGCGGCAAGGCCGGTGGGATCAAGCTCGCCGATGATCCCGCAGGGGCGGAGCGGGCGGCCGCCGCGATCCTCGGGATGCGTCTCAAGACGCCCCAGACCCCGTCCGAGGGGATCCTGGTCGGGAAGGTGCTCGTCGAGGAGGCATCGGCCGTCGAGCGGGAGTTGTATCTGTCGGTGACCCTCGACCGAGGCCGATCGGCCCACGTCGTGATGGCCTCGGAGGCGGGGGGCATGGAGATCGAGGAAATCGCCGCCGCCACCCCCGAGAAGATCCTCCGCGAGTGGGCGCATCCGGCGCTCGGTCTCTCGGATTTCCAGGCGCGGCGGCTTGCGTTCGGACTCGGGCTCGCGGGCGAGCAATTCAAGCAGGGTGCCAGCTTGATCCGGAATCTCTTCGCCCTCTACCTTGCGAAGGACTGCTCGCTCGCCGAGATCAATCCGCTGGTCGTGACGAAGGATATGCGGGTCCTGGCGCTCGACGCCAAGCTCAACTTCGACGACAACGCGCTCTTCCGCCACAAGGAGGTCACTGCGCTCCGGGACATCCACGAGGAAGACCCGCTCGACGTCGAGGCCTCAAAATTCGGCCTGAACTACATCAAGCTCGATGGTAACGTCGGGTGCATGGTGAACGGCGCCGGGCTTGCGATGGCGACGATGGATATCATCAAGCTGGCTGGCGGCGAGCCCGCCAACTTCCTCGACGTCGGGGGCGGCGCCTCGCCGGAGCAGATCGAGAATGCGTTCCGCATCCTGTCCTCGGATCCGAGCGTCAAGGCGGTCTTCATCAACGTGTTCGGCGGCATCCTCCGCTGCGACCGCCTGGCCGAAGGGGTCATCGCGGCGGTGAAGAAACTCGGATTGCGCCTCCCCGTGGTGATCCGCATGGAAGGGACGAACGTCGAGCTGGGGAAGAAGATGCTCGCCGAATCCGGCCTCCCGCTTACGACCGCCGACGATATGGCCGAGGGCGCCCGCAAAGCCGTGGCCCTGGCAAAATGAACTGAGTGAATTCTCGCAGGCTGCCCCCCTGACAATCAATCCATGAGCATCCTGGTCGATAAGAACACCCGGGTCGTTGTCCAGGGGATTACTGGCCGTGAAGGAGCGTTTCACGCGGCCCGTTGCAAAGAATATGGCACGACGGTGGTCGGCGGGGTGACGCCGGGTAAGGGCGGCAGCACGCACGAAGGCTTCCCCGTCTGGAACACGGTGGAGGAGGCCGTGACGAAGGAGGGCGCGAACTGCGCCCTGATCTTTGTTCCTCCGGTGGCCGCCGCGGATGCGATCATGGAGGCGGCGGCGGCCGGAGTCCCGCTGATCGTGTGCATTACCGAGGGGATTCCCGTCAGCGAGATGGTCCGGGCCAAGCACTTCCTCGCCGGGACCTCGAGCCGGTTGATCGGACCCAACTGCCCCGGGCTGATCACGCCGGGCCAGGCGAAGGTCGGCATCATGCCGGGCCACATCCATACGCCCGGGCCGGTTGGCGTGGTGTCGCGGAGCGGCACGTTGACGTACGAGGTGGTAGGACAGCTCACGAGCCGGGGGATCGGCCAGTCGAGCTGCGTCGGCATCGGCGGCGACCCCATCCAGGGGACGAGCTTCGTTGATATTCTCCGGCTGTTTGGGGAAGACTCCGAGACGCGGGCGATCATGATGATCGGCGAGATCGGGGGGACCGCGGAGGAAGAGGCGGCGGAGTTCATCAAGAAGCAGGTGAAGAAGCCCGTTGTGGCGTTCATCTGTGGCCAGACGGCGCCGCCGGGACGGCGGATGGGGCACGCGGGGGCCATCATCGCCGGCGGAAAGGGGACGGCCGCGGAGAAGATGAAGGCGCTGGAAGCGGCCGGGACGACCCTGGTCAAGAGCCCCGCGGAGATGGGAGTGACTGTGGGGAAGGTGCTGGGTCGATGAGCGAGACAGAAATTCAGCGGACGCTCGCCATCATCAAGCCGGACGCTATCGCGAAGGGCGTGCTCGGCCAGATCATCACTCGGATCGAACAGGCCGGCCTCAGGATTCTTGCCGCCAAGCTGATCCATCTGTCACGTGAGCAGGCCGCGGGGTTCTACATCGTCCACAAGGACCGCCCCTTCTATCAGAGCCTCTGCGCCTTCATGACCCAGGGCCCGTGCATCCCGATGGTGCTTGAGGGGGAGCGGTGCATTCAGCGGTGGCGCGATCTCATGGGCGCGACGGATCCGGCCAAGGCCGAGCCCGGCACGATCCGGAGGGAGTTCGCCTCGTCGATCGAGGCCAACGCCGTCCATGGCTCTGACTCAGTCGCCTCCGCCGCCTTCGAGATCCCGTATTTCTTTGGCACGCTGGAGATCTACCCCGGGCGGTAGCCCTGTGGGCACGCTGTTGCGGAAGATCCTCATCGCCAACCGGGGGGAGATCGCGGTCCGGATCATTCGGGCCTGTCGCGAGCTCGGGACCCGTACGGTCGCCGTTTACTCCGAGGCCGATCGGGAGGCGCTCCACGTTCTCATGGCGGACGAGGCGCGCCTGATCGGGCCGCCGCCCGCCCAAGAGAGCTATCTCTCCATCGAGCGGATCGTCGAGGCGGCGCGGGCGTCGGGGGCTGAGGCCATCCATCCCGGCTACGGCTTTCTTTCCGAGAACCCGGCCTTCGCCGAAACCTGTCGGGCCGCGGGTCTGATTTTCATCGGCCCGCCGCCTAGCGCGATCTTGGCGATGGGCGACAAGACCGAGGCCCGGCGCCTCGCCGCGAAAGCCGGTGTCCCGATGGTCCCCGGGACGATGGACCCGGTCGGGACCGACGAGGAAGCCCAGCGAATCGCCCGGGAGATCGGCTTCCCCGTGATGGTGAAGGCCGTGAAAGGGGGTGGCGGAAAGGGGATGCGGCTTGTGCGCGATCCGACCGGGCTCGCGCCGGCGCTCCGGCTCGCGCGCTCCGAGGCCAAGGCCGCGTTCGGGGATCCTGCCATCTATCTTGAGAAGTATCTCGAAGCGCCTCGGCATATCGAGATCCAGCTCCTGGCCGACACCCACGGGCACGTGGTGTATCTCGGGGAACGGGAGTGCTCCATCCAGCGTCGCCATCAAAAGCTGATTGAGGAATCTCCGTCGCCGTTGCTCGACGAGCCCCTTCGCAGGGCCATGGGGGAGGCGGCCTGCCGGGTGGCGGCGTCGGCGGCCTATGTCAACGCGGGAACGGTCGAGTTCCTCGTGGGGGGGGACCGACGATTTTACTTCCTCGAGATGAACACCCGCCTCCAGGTGGAGCACCCGGTCACGGAGATGGTGACCGGGATTGACATGGTCAAAGAGCAGCTTCGAATCGCGGCGGGGGAGAAGCTCGGGTACGAGCAGGAGGATATCCGCCGGCTCGGCTGGGCCATTGAGTGCCGCATCTACGCCGAGGATCCATTTAACAACTTCCTGCCCTCCCCGGGCCGCATCACGGGGCTCAGCGTTCCGGGCGGTCCCTGGATCCGGGACGATTCCGGCGTCTATGAAGGCTACGAGGTCCCCATTTACTACGATCCTCTCATCTCCAAGCTCATCGTCTGGGGGCGGGATCGGGAGGAGGCCATCCGCCGGATGACCCGCGCCCTCGGGGAATATCAGGTGAGGGGAATCAAAACAACCCTCCCCTTCCATCAGGCCGTGATGCTCCACCCCGACTTTGTCGCCGGCAGCGTCCACACCCATTTCGTTGAGACAAAATTCACCAACGAGGAGACAACGCGCGATGGCCGACACGAGCAGATTGCCATCATCGCCGCGGCCCTCCACGCCTACCAGCGCGCGCAGCGTCCAGCTCCCCCGCCGGCGCCGCCATCAAGCGCCTGGCGAGCCTCCTTCCGCCCCGGGAGGGAAGACTCCCGCTGGTCGTGAGCCATGCGTTTCGTGGTTCAACTCAACGACAGGACGCTGGATGTGGAGGTGGAGGAGCGGGGGGACCGCTTCCTTGTGGCGGTGGCTGAGGAGCGGTTTGAGGTGGACGCTCGCGTCCCTCGTCCGGGGAGCTACTCTCTTCTCATTGGTGGCATCTCCTATCTCGTAGACCTCAAGGAGGAGAATGGGCAGGCCCTGGTTGAGATCGGCGGCGAGACCTTCCGCCTTCGGGTGGAAGAGGAAGTGCGCGCCCGCCTCCGCGGCCAGATCGCGCCGGCGAGTCGGCGCGGAGGTCAAGTCGTCAAAGCCCCGATGCCCGGGAAGGTGGT
>JACOUJ010000329.1 GCA_016177865.1 Candidatus Rokuibacteriota bacterium | reverse complement strand
CAGCGGGGGCTGGGACAGGCGCTGAGGGAGGTCCGGGAGGAGCCGGGGCTGGAGCGGGAGGCCCTGGCGCAGGGGGGGGGCCAGGTGGTGTCGGTTCAGCGCCTTCCGGTCGGGTGGGTGAGGGTGCTGGGACCGGAGGCGTGGCCTCGGCCCCTCCGGGATCTGTGCCTGGCGCCCAGGTCTCGCCAAGGGAATTCGTTGAAGCAATTTCCCTGAAAGACATCCACTTTGACTATGACAGGTATGACATCAAGTCGAGCGACGGGAAAGTCCTCGAGGAGAACGCCAAGTGGCTGAAGAGTAACGCGAGAACCCTGGTCCTGGTCGAGGGACACGCGGACGAACGGGGAACCAACGAGTATAACCTGGCCCTCGGGGAGCGCCGGGCCAAGGCCACTCGAGACTACTTGATGTCTCTCGGCGTCGAGGGCGCGCGGATCTCGATCATCTCCTACGGCGAGGAGCGCCCGACCTGCAAGGAAGGCAACGAACTGTGCTGGAGCAAGAATCGCCGGGCCCACTTCCTCACCAGGCCTTAGGGGAGCGGTGAGCGAGGAACCCCGCCTGACGTTCCCCAATCAAGGAAGGGTCCGGTTCAGCCGGACCCTTTCTCTTCCTGGCCTTGCCCTGGCCGTCCTCGCCGGTTGCGCGGAGACCACCCCACCCGCCCTCCAACAGGACCTCGCCCAGATCAAGCGGGATGTTGCCGCCATGGCCATTAGCCTCCACCGAGCCAAGACTGACACGGAAACCACTTTGGGCCAGATGGACCGACGCGCCCAGGAGCGATCAGGGGAGATTCAGCGGAATCTGGCGGAGCTAAAGAGCCGAACTGACGCGATCGGGGGGGATCTCGGGCGGGTGGAGGGACGCCTTGAAGAGCTTCGCCACCGCGTGGAAGGTCTCTCCCGTTCCCTGGAGTTCGGGCGACCGGGTGCCCCGGCGCCCGCCGCGCCCCCTCCGACCCGTAGCACGGAGCCACCGCGTGGGACCCAGGGGTCTATCCGCCCCAGCGAAGTCTATCAGACTGCCTACATTGACTTCACCCGGGGGAACTATTCCCTTGCGATCTCGGGCTTTGAGGAGTTCATCAAGCGATTCTCCGACTCCGAGCTCGCGGATAACGCCCAGTATTGGATTGGAGAGGCCCACTTTAGCATGGCGCGGGACCTGGCCGCCAAGGGCCAGCCGGCGGTTCAGGCCTACGAGAGGGCGGTGCAGGAGTTTCGAAAGGTGGCGATCAATTACCCCCGCGGTGACAAGGTCCCGTCCGCCCTCTATAAGGAGGCCCTGACCCTCCTTGAGCTCAAACAGCAAGCCCTCGCGACGGCCAGACTCCAGTACTTGGTGGATCAGTTCCCCCAGACGGAGGAGGCGGCTCTGCCGCGGGACCGTCTAGCCTCCCTCCGCCGCTCCCGCTAAAAAGACGGCCCCGGGGAACGATTCGATTCCCCGGGGCCGCAGTGTTTCGTTAGCTGCGACTACTCCCAGCGGCCGGCAACCCATATCTGAGCGTAGTACCCTCCCTGGGTCATCCGCCGCTCATAGTGCCCTTGAACCCACTGACCATCGGGAGTGTAGTGGTCCGGCACCCAGACGTCCCGCCACTCCTGTGTCGGGACCCAGCGAGACTGCCAGTGGCCGGGGATCCACCGGGCCGGAGGTGGCGCCGGGGCATAGACCCCTGGCGGCGCCGGAGCGTACACGACCGGCGGGGCCGGGGCATAGACGACCGCGGGCTGATGGGCCCGAAACAGGGCGTCCAGGAGTAAGATTGAGCCGGCCCCGATGAGGATCCCCTTCGTGGTGGCCCGCCCCACGTCCCCGGCCGAGGCCGGGCCTGCGATCGCCAGGAGCAGGCTCAACGCCAGCGCGCTCACGAGTATCCGTTTCATTGTCTCTCCCTCCTTCTCCATCCCGTCCATTACGATTGGTCCAGACCGAAGACCCAGACCACGGTCAATTCCGTCTCGGGATGGGAAAAAACCATAACCGTCGAGTTGGGGTCGGCGCTCTCCACTGACTGGACAACCACTCCCTGCGGCACGAGCGGCACCGGGCTGCCCATCCACTGGACGCCTTGCCATGTCCCGACGGCGAGCAGGGCGAGCGCCAGGGCGGCTGACCCCATGGCCAGGCGCGGATGGGTAAGGACAGGGGGCCACCAGCGAACTCTCCACGCGTCGGGCCACGGGACGGGCCGTGGGACGGGCTTGCTCCTCTCGGCCGCCGAGAGCCGCTCGCGGACCTGAGGCCAGAAGGCCTCCCACGTCCCCCTGGGCGGCTCGGCGATGGGGGCTCGGAGAAGTGCCGAGATCCGCTCGACCCGCGCCAGCTCGGCCCGGCAGGTCAGGCAGCCCTCGATGTGACGCTCCACCCGCGTGCGACGCTGCGGGGACAGCTCGCCGTCCCTGTATGGGCCCAGGGCCTTTTGCGTTCGCCAGCACTGCCATCGAAGCACCACCTTCGCCTCCCTGATTCAACTCACGCGGTTAGACGGGGGGTCGGAGCCACGTATTCAGTGGCGATCCTCACTCCGGAAGCCGTCTGGGGGTCGCAGTCCCCGCGGAGAGGATGATCCGAATCCCGTCCTCGATGCTGAGCCCGGTCGGGATCACCTCGTCCCGCGGGACCAGGACGATATCTCCGAGATAGAGGTGGTTGGTCGGGACGAAGGCCGCCACAAGCTCCTGCGTGGGCTCCCCTGCCACCGTGACCGACCCCGTGAGGAAGGCGAAGGCGTACTCCCCTTTTCGCGGGTGCTCCACGAGGACGAACTCCTTGAAAGCGCTCCGCTTTTGGGGGGAGAAGCTGTCCACGAGCTGCTTGACCGCCGGATAGATCCGCTTGAAGAACGGGAGGGCCAGGAGGATCCGCTCCACCCACTGGAGGACCCGCCGCCCCACGACGTTCGTCGCGATGGTCCCGATCAGAAGGATGAGGACGAGCGCCGTCAGGAAGCCGAGGCCGTAGATCGGACGACCGAAAAGCCGCTCGTAGAACGGGGAAAAGATCTCGTCGATGTGGATGAAGAAGAACCAGAGGACATACCCCGTGATGACGATGGGGATCGTGACGAAGAGCCCAGCGATGAAGCGGACCTTAAACCAGGGGCGGAACTCGGCCACTCATGGCCTCCAACAGATTCACCTCATTGCGAGGGGGCGAGTGCGTCGGACCGTTTCATGAGCCCGCTAGGGAATGATGACGCGGCCGCCCCCCATCGCGCGCAAAAACTCGCCGAGGGAGGCAAAGCGGAGGAAGGGGTTCCGGTGCCGCTCGTCCCCAAGGGTCGAGAACGGGCCGCCGTAGTTGTGCCCCGGGTAGAGGACCGTCTGACCGTCGAGCGCCATCAAGCGTTGGGTCAGGCTCCGGTACATCTCCTCCGGATCGCCGCCAGGGAGGTCGGTGCGGCCGCATGACCCGATGAACAAGGTATCCCCCGAAATGAGCCTGCCGTCGACATAAAAGCACTGCGAGCCCGGAGTATGACCCGGGGTGTGGATGAAGGTGATTCGGATTCGTCCCACATCCAAGGTGTCGGCCGCCTCCACCTCTTCGACATCGGAGCCAAACCCCTTCAGGAACTCCCGCTCCACCTTATGGACATAGACCTTTGCCGGCACCCGCTCCAGAAGCTCCGCCACGCCGGGGATCACCTGGCCAAAAAGGTTCCCGCCAACGTGATCGGGATGGGTGTGGGTCACGACCGCTCCCGTGATGGTCATCCCGTCTGCCTCGGCCGCGCGGACGATCGTCTCGATCTCCCACGCGGGATCCACGACCACGCACGTATGGGCCTCGGGATCCCCGACCAGGTAGACGTAATTCTGCATGGGACCCAACTCCATCTGGCGAAGATACAGCCGATCGGCCACGTCTAGCCGAGGAGGTCGTCGAGGCCCTTGGGGAGGTCGCCGAGGGCCTTTGCGTCAATGGTGTAGACAGTCGGGCCGGCCTTGGTTCGGATGTAGGCGCGGTCCTTCTCCTGTCGGCCCATCAGGAGGGTGGCAGTCTCGCTTCCGTCGGCCTTGCGGAGGGCGATCTCCACAGCCGGGGGCTCGAGCCCATATTGGGCAAGCCCTTCCCCTTTTTCCGAGACGAGGGTCTCCCACTTTAGGCGGCGGAGGTTCCAGAGGAGGTCACTGACCCGGAACCCCTGAATCGCTCCCTTCTTCGGCTCGAGGAGACGCCAGTCGTCTTCCCCCCGCCGTTCCATCACGAAGAGCTGCCCTGCCATCTTGAGTTGGATGCGCTTGACGTCTTTTGTCTCGAAGTCGAAGAGACTCTTGTCCCTCAAATCCTCGGCTGACTTCGCCAGGTCGGAGAGGGCCGTGGCCTCGACGAGGACGACGGGCCCCTGCCCCTCGACGACCGCATAAGCCTGGTCCTTCTTTCCGCCCTTGGCAAGGAGCAGGGCGCGAGGACTTTTGGCTTCTTTTTCCCAAAGGGTGACCCGGACCTCGGGCCTCCCAACGCCGTAGGGCTCCAGACTCTGCGCCTTTTCGGCGACAAACTCCTTGGCGCGAAGGTCCTGAAGTCGCCAGAGAAGACTGCTCACGGCGCCCTCGTCGGCCTTCGCTTGAAGCGGAGCCCTGACCTGCCATCGGTCCCCTTCCTTCAGGAGGGCCACCTTTCCCTTCCGGCTCTCCACTTCCAGCCGCTCCACCCGGCCCCGTTCAAAGGCAAAGAAGCTCTTGTCGCGAAGATCCGCCACGGTCTTTGGGAGCGCCGTCCATGTCTCGTCCTCCAGGAGGAAGACCGACGGCTCGCCCCGCCGCATGGCAAAAATTCCCTTCTTGGACGGTTCCATTTTGCCGAGGAGAAGGCTTTTCGCCGTCCGGTCTTTTTCTTTCCCGACCCAAAGGGTCACCTGGATCGGCTGATCAAGGCCATACCGGCTGAGATCCTTCGGATTCTCCTCGACGAACTCCTTGATCTTCCCTCTGAGTTTTTCCAGGAACGCGGAGATCTTTTCACGATCAGCCTTGACCTCCCGCGGTGTAGTCACCCGCCACTCCTCGTTCGCCGACTCCTCCACCGCGATGGTCCCGGTCTTCCCTTTCACCTCGATCCCCTTCACATCCTTCCGCTCGAAGGCAAGGATGGACTTGTCTCTCAGGTCACTCGCCTTCTTCTGGCTATCCATGAGAAGGCGGTCCGAGACAAGAAAGACCGCCGGTCGGTCCCCCCGCTTGGCATAGACCCAGACCCCTGTCGGGGTCTTCTCTCCGAGGAAAAGGGCGTGGGACTGGCCCTTGACGGTGATCGTGATCCTCGCGGAAGGATTCTCGAGGCCGTAGTCGGCGAGCTTCGCGGGGGCGGCCTCGATCTCCCGCTCCATGCGGGCGCCGGCAGCCGAGCTGACGAGCGTCTCCACCGCCGACTTCTCCGCCCTGGCGCGAATCGGTTCGACGAGAACCCACTCCTCCCCTTCACGTTTCAGGGCCAACGTCTCCCCTTTGCGGATCAGAACCAGTCCCTCGACATCCTTCGTCTCGAAGGGATAAAGGCGATCCTTCTCTGACTGGGCCTTCTCCCGCTGGGGGGCCTGGCGGATCTCGTAGATGTAATAGAAGACTCCGAGAGCCGCCAAAAGAACGGCAAAGATGAGAGTGGTTCGAAACCTCATAGACTAGTGGATGCGCCGTCGGCGCGTCACGACCGAGATCCCGACAATGAGGACGGCGCCAGGGAGGACCACGACCGGAAGCCAGAAGAGAAGCTGTCCCTGGCTGGCCGTCAGAAAGACCGGGGTCGAGCGAGACTCCTTGGGCCGGACAGCGATGAGGTCTTCCTCCTCAGCCAGCCAAGAGATGGTGTTGAGGAAAAGATCCCGGTTCCCCTGGACGTTCAAGAGATTGTTGGAGGCCCAGTCCGAATCGCCGAAGACCACGACCCGGGCCTTGGCGCCCTTCCGATCCTCCGCCGCGTCCTTCGCCGGCACTGTTGCCACGGCAGCGATCGGCACCGGGCCGGGGACGTCCTTCCCCGGCGTGAAGGCGGCTTCCCCCCTCTTCTCCAGAGCCTCCCGATCCGTCTCGGCCCAGCTCCCTTGCCCGGCGCTTGACTTGGCGAGGGCCTGAACCGTCACCCCCTCCGGGGGTTTGTCCTGGGGTGTGATGGAACGGACCACCCCATACACGGTGGCGATGTTGAACTCTTTCGTGATGGCGTGGCTCTCGTACTGGAGGACCACGGGCAAGAGATAGTCGCCGCCGAAGGCCCGGGAGAGGCGGTCCACAATCACGTCCCGCCCCGCCGTGACGCCGTATTTCTGGAGGAAAGGAATGAGGCCGTCGGCCACAAAGGGGTCGAGCATGAGGAAGAGCTTCCCACCCCGGGCGACGTATTTCTCGGTGGCCTGGAGCTCCTGGGGGAGGAGATCCTTCTGAGGGCCGGGGATCAGAAGGATCGCGGCGTCGTCCGGCACCTTCCCTTCGCCGCGGAGCAGGATCAACTCTTTGATCTCGTAGTTGGCCTTCTCAATGGCGCTCTTGGCCTCGCTGAATCCAGTTCGCTCCTGGCTGCCAAGGGCCTTCTCCCCGTGACCGGCCAGAACATAGATGACTCGCTTCCCCTCCCGGGTCACCCGGATAAGGCCATTGGTGAGCTTCTCCTCCGCGGCGTCGGTCAGCTTCTCCTCCTTGATCTGGTCCTTGACCTTGGCCTCCAGGACCACGGTCCCGTAAGCTTGGACGCCGTAGCGCTTCGCCAGACCCGGATTTCGGTCGGGATCCACGACCTGCCACGAGAATTTTCCTCCCGAGTAGGAGGTGTATTGCTTGAAGAGGTCCTCGGTGACACGCTTTTGGGGCTGATCCGGGCGGACGAACGCGACCGCCTGGACATTGACGGCGAGGCCCTGTAAGACCTTCTTCGTCTGCGGAGAGAGACTATTGCGACGATTCTCCGTGAGATCGAGACGCCAGTTGTGACGGTAGGAGACCGCCTCGACCAGCACGATGACCCCCAGGACGAGGAGGACCATCACGGCCACGTTGATGCCGTACCGGGCAGTTCGCCGGGACAGGAGGTCGCGGAGCAAGCCGAAGTTGGCGTAGACCCCGAACAGAAGTCCGACAGCCCCGAGGACGAGGGCCACGGCCCGTGGGATCTCCCAGTGAGGCCGGGTGACCCAGAGGGCCCCTGCCACGCCAAGAAGGACGATCCCGAGAATGACGGCGGCATTACCGAAGCGACGCATGGCTCAGCCTCTCCATCGTTTGGATTCTAACGAGCGAAGCGTCAAAAACAGACAGAGGAGAGAGAAGTTCACGTAATAGATGACGTCGCGGGTGTCGACGACCCCCTTGGCGAAGTTCTCGAAGTGGTCTATGAGCGAAAGGTGGCCGAGGATCCTTGACAAGACTGGGCCGGCGAAATCGCTAAACCATGTCAGAAGCCAGAAAATGATTGCCGCTCCGAAGCCGACTGCGGCCGCGACGATCTGGTTCTCCGTGAAGGATGAGGTCAGGATGCCCAACGCGAGGAACGCCGCCCCCAGGAGGAAGAGCCCGAGATACGCCGTGAGGATGGGACCCGGCTCCATCCGCGCGAAGTAGGTCACCATCCCGGGGTACAGCAGGGTCAGCCCCAGCATGACGAGAAAGAGGGCCAGGGCCGCCGCGTACTTACCGAGAAGCACCTCGCCGTCCCGCACGGGGTACGTCAGCAGGAGCTCGATCGTCCCGCTCTTCTTCTCCTCGGCGAATATCCGCATCGTGATAAGAGGCATCATGAAAAGCATGATGACGCTGACGTTCTGGAAGAGGGGACGGAAGACCCCATCGGTGACGTTCAGGTCGCGTGCCATCATCGGGTTCATTGCGGCCTGCATAGAGAATTGGCTGAAGAAAAAGAAGACGGAAGAAAACACCCATCCGCAAATGACCGCGAAAATCGTGAATACCGCATAGGCCACGGGCGAGGCGAAGTAGAGCCGGATCTCCTTCTTGAAGATTGCCCAGGCGCCCCTCACAGTGACTCCTCCTCTCTCACCGATCCCCGCGAGGGCTCGAT
>JACOUJ010000328.1 GCA_016177865.1 Candidatus Rokuibacteriota bacterium | reverse complement strand
AGTTCCTGGTCATGGCCGCCACCCTGATCTACCTCAAATCGAAGCTCCTCCTCCCCGCGCCCGAAGCCGGGGTGGATGAGCTTTTGGACGAAGAGGGAGAGCAACTCAGGCGCGAGCTGGAGGAACGTCTCCGCGCATACGCCCGTTTTAGGGAGCTGGGCCAGTGGCTGGAGGCGAGGGAAGCGGAGGAGGCGCTCAGGTTTTATCGGATTCAGGGCGAACTGCCCCGATCTGGTGGCGAATTTCTTCTGGAAGAGGTCGGCCTTCACGACATCATGGCGGCCTACCGGGCCTTCCTCGCGCGACTGGAAAAGGCCGAGCCGATTCGCGAGGTGGAACCCGACCCCCTTTCAGTCGTGGAGCGCATGAGAGAGATGCAGGAGATTCTAAGGCATACGTGGTTCCTCCTCTTCTCATCTCTTGTCGGTACCGGGGCCGCGCGCGCCGAGGTGGTCGTCACACTGCTGGCCCTCTTAGAGTTGATTCGTCTCCAGGAAGCGCGCGCGCGCCAAGTTGAGCTGTTCGGTGAGATCGTCATTGAGCGGTCCGATGCCGGAGCCATCAATGGAAGATCCTGAGGCGATTCGAATCCTCGAAGCGCTTCTCTTCGCCTCCGATGCTCCCCTAGAGCTTCATCGCATCCAGGAGGTCCTGGGGCTGAGCGCGGCAGAGGCGGAGCGTCTGGTGAGGACTCTGGTTCACCGTTATGAAGATCCCGAACACGGTCTTCAGATTGTGGAGGTCGGAGGCGGGTACCGGATGGCGACGCGGGGCGAGCTGGCCCCGTGGCTCCTCAAGCTCCAGCGGAGCCGAACGCGAACGCGCTTCTCGAAGCCCGCCCTCGAGACGCTCGCCATCATCGCCTACCGTCAACCAATCTCGCGCGCCGAGGTCGAAGCCCTGCGCGGGGTGAACGTCGAGGGGGTGCTCACGACCTTGCTGGAGCGCCGCCTCGTCAAAGTCATGGGACGACGGCCAACCCCGGGTCGCCCGCTCCTCTACGGGACGACCCGAGAGTTTCTCACCAACTTCGGCCTGAGGGATCTCGACGAGCTTCCCCGCTTCGAGGAAGAGCGGAACGTGGAGGGGCGTCTCCAAGCCCTCCTCACAATCGCCGAGGGACCGGGGACTGGAAACGATGGAGCAGCGCCTTCAGAAGATCCTGGCAGAAGCGGGGATCGCCTCCCGGAGGGGGAGTGAGCGCCTGATCCGGGGAGGGCAGGTTCGGGTCAATGGGGAGGTGATCACCCGACTGGGGAGCCTGGCCGATCCTGACCACGACCAGATTGAGGTGAGCGGCCGACTCCGCCCGCGCCGTCGGCCCAAGCGATACATCCTGCTCTCCAAGCCTGCGGGCTATATGACCTCGCGGGTGGACTTTCGTGGCCGTCCCCTTGTGTTTGACCTCGTTCCTCCCGAGCTTCGTCACCTCGCCTCGGTGGGCCGGCTCGACTTTTTGACCGAGGGGCTCCTGCTCCTGACCAACGATGGCGAGGTGGCCTACCACCTGACCCATCCGCGCTATGAGGTGCCCCGGGTCTATGAGGTCGAGGTGAAAGGGGAGATCTCTTCCGCCACGCTGACTCGCCTTCGCCAAGGTGTCGTCCTTGACGATGGACCGGCGCGTCCCAAAACCGTCCTTCGCCTTCGGAGAGCCGGGAATTGGCTTCACCTCACGCTGACTGAAGGGCGCTACCGCGAGGTCAGGCGGCTCTGCCGGGCAGTGGGGCTTCCGGTTCTCCGCCTCCGCCGGGTTCAGTATGGTCCCCTTCGCCTTCAGGGACTTCGCGAAGGGCAGTGGCGCTCCTTGACACCCCGGGAGGTAAAGCTCCTGAAATCTCATTGCGGCCTCTCCGAATTTCGACTATAATTAGCGCACTTTTGAACACCCGCCCCAGGAGCCCCTATGGATCTTGAAGACTGGCGAGCGAGGATCAGTGTCCTCGATCGCCAGCTCCTCGACCTTTTCAACCAGCGCGCCGTGGCCGCCATCGAGATCGGGCGGGCCAAGGCCGCTCGGGGCCTCCCGTACTACATCCCGGAGCGCGAAAAGGAGATACTCGATCGGCTCCTCCAAGAGAATCCGGGGCCCTTTCCCACCGACGCGGTCCGGGCGGTGTGGCGTGAGATCTTCTCTGCGTCCCTTGCTCTGGAGCACCCGTTAAGGGTCGCATACTTCGGCCCTCTCGCCACGTTCACCCATCAGGCGGCACTCCTCCGGTTCGGTGCCTCCGCGGCCCTCCTCCCGTGCCGAGGGATCCCGGAGGTGTTTACCGAAGTGGAACGGGATCGGGCTGACTACGGCGTGGTGCCGATAGAAAACTCGACCGAGGGCCCGGTCAACCATACCCTGGACCGGCTCATGGATTCGGATCTCGTGATCTCCGGTGAGGTTCTTCTGGAGATCCACCACCATCTGATCTCGAGGTCTCCTGACCTCTCCGAGGTGAAGGCCGTGTATTCTCACCCTCAGGCCTTGGTCCAGTGTCGTCAGTGGCTTGATGAGCACCTTTCTGAAGTGCCAGCCATGGAGGTCTCCTCTACGGCCGCGGCCGTTGAGCGAGCGGCGGTGGAGCCAACGGCGGCGGCAATAGCGTCGGAGTTGGCCGCAAGACTTCACGGACTTCCCATCCTCAGAAGCCGAATCGAAGACGTGAGCTTCAACATGACGCGCTTCCTCGTCATTTCGAAGCGGCCGGCCACAGCCACCGCCCGGGATAAGACCTCGCTGCTTCTTTCGATTCGGGATGAGGTGGGAGCGCTCTATCGGATCTTGGAACCGTTCGCGCTCAATGCGCTGAACCTCACCAAGATCGAGTCGCGGCCGACCAAACGACGGCCATGGGAGTACGTCTTTTTCGTGGACTTCGAGGGTCACCGGGAGGAACCGACGGTCCAAAAAGTCCTTGAGGAGCTTCGAACGCGCTGCCTCTTTCTAAAGGTGTTGGGCTCCTACCCGCAGGCGAGTTAAACCCCATGCACACATCCTGGAGCGAACTGGCGAATCCTGAGGTTCGGACCCTGACCCCGTACGAGCCGGGGAAGCCCATCGAGGAGCTGGAGCGGGAGTTGGGGATCGCCGGGGCGATCAAGCTCGCGTCCAATGAGAACCCGTTTCCGCCCTCTTCGGCGGTCCTCGCTGCTCTCCGGGAGGCCCTCCCGTCTCTCAATCGCTACCCAGATGGGAGCGGGTTCTACCTCCGGGAGGCCCTGGCCAAGCGCCATGGGGTTTCCGCGGACCAGGTGCTCTTGGGGAACGGCTCGAACGAGCTGATCGAGTTGTTGCTACGCGTCTTCATGCGCCCGGGTGAGGAAGTGATCATGCCCACGCCGTCATTCGTGGTCTACCCCCTCGTCACTCAGGGGGCAGGGGGGACCAAGGTGGAGATCCCGCTCCGGGAGTGGCGGCTGGATCTCTCCGAGATGGCGCGCGCCATCACCGAGCGAACCCGGTTGATTTTCATCGCCAACCCCAATAATCCAACCGGGACGATCGTGACGGCCGACGAGGTGCGGCAGTTCATGGGCGAAGTTCCGGAGCGGGTCATCGTGGTCTTTGACGAGGCCTACTACGAGTTTGCCCAGGGTCCGGACTTCCCCGAAAGCGTGGCCTACCTCCGCGAGGATCGCAAGGTGGTGGTGCTCAGGACCTTTTCGAAGATCGCGAGCCTCGCGGGTCTTCGGGTAGGCTACGCCCTAGCCGCGGCCGAGTGCGTTGGACTACTGAACCGCATCCGTCAGCCATTCAACGTAAACAGCCTGGCCCAGGTGGCCGCCCTCGCCGCGGTGGAGGATGAGGAGCACACCCGTCGCTCGATCGCCGCGGTCGAGAAGGGGAAACAGGACCTCTATCGGCAGTTCCGGGCCCTGGGACTCACATACGTCCCGACCCGTGCGAATTTCATCCTGGTCCAGGTCCCGGATGCGGCGTCCATCTACGCGGCCCTGCTTCGTGAGGGGGTCATTGTTCGCGCCATGGGTGGCTCCGGGCTGGGGGGGGCGCTCCGCGTTACGATCGGAACTCCCGAAGAAAACACGCGCCTCATCGCCGCACTCAGGCGGGTCCTGAGGGCAGAGTCGCAATGATGTTCGAGCGGGCGGCCATCATCGGCCTCGGTCTCATCGGAGGCTCCATCGCGAGGGCCCTCAAGGGGCGAGGTCTCGCCCGCGAGGTGGTTGGGGCGGGGAACAGCCTGGCGCCCCTCGAGGGCGCACGACGTGAGGGCGTGATTGACAGGGTAGAGAATGATCCTGCCGCCGTGGTGAAGGGGGCCGACCTTGTGATCTTGGCGACCCCGCTGGCACGCCTCGGGCCACTCTTGGAGGCGCTCTGGCCCGTGGTGGATGGAGAAGCGCTTCTCACCGACGTTGGCTCTGTCAAAGGGCCTCTGGTGCGGCTTGCTGATCGCCTGGCCCTTTCCCGTCCGCTCGGGTTTATTGGGGGGCACCCGATGGCGGGATCGGAGAAGAGAGGGTTCTTCGCTTCGCGTGCGGATCTCTTTGAAGGGACTCTGACCATTCTCACGCCGGGGGCAGCCACAATCCCCGGGACCGTGAAGCGGGCTCGCGCCCTGTGGGAAGGGATCGGGAGTCGAGTCGTCGAGTGTTCGCCGGAGGAGCACGACCGGATCGTGGCCGCAGTGAGCCACCTCCCGCACCTCGTGGCGTACGCGCTCGCGGCTGCCGTGGCTTCCCTCGATGAAGCCTTGCTCGGCTACGCCGCGGGAGGGTTCAAAGACACGACGCGGATCGCCGCGTCGCCTGCTGCGCTCTGGCGAGAGATTTTTGAGCTGAACCGCGGCCCGCTCATCGAGATGGTGGCGCGCTATCGTGCCGAACTCGACCGACTGGAGGGATACATCGCCACGAGAGATTGGGACGGCTTGGAGCAGGCCCTGGAAGCGATTCGCCGCCAGCGGGAACACCTCCGATGAGAGTCATTGTGACCCCGATTGGGAGGCTCAGCGGGAGCTTGACACCTCCGGGGGATAAATCCATCTCCCACCGAGGGGCCCTCTTGGGGGCGCTAGCTCACGGCGCCACGGAGGTTCAAAACTTTCTTGAGGCCGGTGACTGTCTCACCACCCTCAAAGCGCTGAGCGCCCTCGGGATCGAATGGAGTCGGAAGGCGGCCGGACATTATCTGATCCACGGGGCGGGGGGGGACGGCCTCCGGGAGCCAGAGGCGATCCTGGACTGCGGCAACTCGGGAACGACGTGCCGCCTCCTGTTGGGGATCCTGGCAGGTCAGGCCTTTTCGGCCT
>JACOUJ010000327.1 GCA_016177865.1 Candidatus Rokuibacteriota bacterium | reverse complement strand
GCACCGCAGACGCCGTGCTCGCACCCGACATGCGTCCCGGTCAGCTCCAGCTCGTAGCGGAGGAAGTCCACCAGGTTGAGACGGGGCTCCACGCGCCGGCGCACCGACAGCCCGTTGACCGTGAGCGAGATCTCGTGGGCCAGATCCATGTCAGCCCTCCACGGATCGCGACAGCACGCGGGTCAGCAGCACGCGCGCCAGATGGCGGCGGAGCGCGGCGCTCGCGTGAACGTCCGCGGGCGGATCGAGGTCGGCGTCGAGCGCCCGACCGGCGTCGGCGATCGCGTTCCCGTCGAGGCGGCGGCCGCGCAGGGCCGCCTCGGCGCTCATAGCCCGGACGGGCGTGAGGCCCACGCCGGTGTAGACCAGCCTCGCCTCTTCGATCGTGCTGTCCGTGAGGCGGCAGTGAGCGGCAAGGCCCGCGAGCGCGTAGTCGCCGTGACGACGGGCCAGCTCATCGAAGGCCGAGCGCCAGCCCGGCTGGATCGCCGGGACGACGACCTCGGTCAGGATCTCGCCGGGCTCGAGCGCCGTGGTGAAGAGCCCTCGGAAGAAGTCTGCCGCAGGGATTTCGCGGACCCCACCGCGTCCTGCCACGCGGAGGACGGCCCCGAGGGCGACCACGCAGGCCGGCAGCTCAGCCGCCGGGTCCGCATGGGCGAGGCTCCCGCCGAAGGTACCTCGAGTGCGGATTGCCAGATGGCCCACGTGGGGCATGGCCTGGGCGATCAGCGGCGCGTGCCGGGCGACGAGGGGCGAGCGCATCACCGCTTCCTGGCGGGCCAGCGCCCCGATCAGGAGCCCTTCCAGTGTGAGGCGGATGCCGTCGAGGCCGGGCAAGCGGTTGATGTCGATGACCGCGGCCGGAGTGGCGAGGCGCATGTTGAGCGCTGGGACCAGGCTCTGCCCTCCGGCCAGCACGCATCCATCAGCGCCGTATCGCTCAAGCAGGTCGAACGCCTCATCGAGCGTCGCCGGGCGGTGATACGCAAAGGCTGCAGGCTTCACGGTCCTTCCTCGATCAGACCGAGCAGGGACATGTTTGATCTGCCGGCCACTGACCCCTCCGTGTGAAGTGAAAAGTCACACTGCAAATGCTGATCTAAGCATTGAGTAGGCTGTTCGGCCTATCCCGCTCGTGACACCGAGGAAACTGCGGCGATTCTCTCGTCTTTCCGAGGACTTGTCGACGTCCCCTATGATCGGGGCATCGCCTGAGCGGCCCACCCTCAACAGGCCGAACGGGGTCCGGGTTGGGGGTCTTCTACGCCGACGCGAGCTTCGCAACCCGAAGCTGCTTCCGACGCTGCTCGGCGTGCCAAAGGTCATTCGAGCTTTCAGCCCCCTTCGTTCATGGACTCACGACCTGAGCCTAACGGTTCAGACATCAGCCCGGCGCGTCCTTTTGTGCGTCGCGCTGCATGCCTTGAGCATCCAGGACCCGAACCGTGACGGGAGCGTCCTTGCCCCGCAGGGCCAGAGAGCGAATTTCAAGATTCGGGAATCGATCGGAAACGGAAGCATAGACAACATCACCAAGGAGAAATTGACCGTCGGCGGCGTGTCCTTGCAATCGCGACCCCGTGTTGATCGGATCCCCGAGCGCTGTAAAGTCGACGATGCCCTCGCCGCCCACGTTGCCGACGTAGGCGACGCCCGAGTAGACGGCGCCATGGATGTGCAACCAGGGCTCACTCGCCGGTCCGTAGCCTACACTGCGAAGCAGTGCGTATGCCGCGTCAGCGGCGCGGCGACGATACCCGGGGCCGCAGAAGCCCGGAATGAACAGTGCCATGACCTCGTCGCCCACGAACTTGTCGATTATCGCATCGTGCCGGACGAGCGTTTCCGTGGCCACGCGGTAGAAGCGGGTCATCAGGCTCGCGTACTCACTCGGCCGCGATTTCTCGCCGATTGCGGTCGAACCCCGCACGTCGGCAAAGAGGACGGCGATGTCAACTTCGGCACCGCCGGGGGGAAGGATGTCGCAGCAGCGGTTGCAAAGATTGGGGTTCTTTCTGGACCGCGCAAACCCCATGAGGCCAACGATCTTTCCGCCGATCCCGCCGAATGGATTGTGGCACAGCTTGCATCTCGGCGGGCTGGGAAGAAGGCGGAAGATTCGGTGTGCGATGCGCAGTTTCGGGTGTCCCCGGGTCAGCCGCTCCCGCCACAGGGCTTCGTAGTCGGTTTCAGGCGGACGTTGAGCAGGCATTTTTGTGCCCTCCCGCGCTTCAAGCAGTATATCCCCAGCGGGAGTCTGGAACGAGTGGCCGTAACGCTTGACTGCGGCCTAACCATCGAGTGGGCTGGTCAGCCTCTCTCGCTGGTGAAACCTTCAATAATTGCGGCGATTCTCTCGTCTTTCCGCAGACTTGTCAACGCCCTCCATGGTCAGCCGTCGCCGACAAACACTGGCCAGCCTGATCCCATTACGGTCGCGGATGATCTGCGCCATGAGAACCAGGTCACGGTATGTGAACCGTACTCCACGTTTCCAATTACTTCCTGACGCGCGCGCGAGATGAGTCGACCACCCACCGTGTCTTGTCGGCTCGCTCGATGACGTAGAGGCACCGACCGGGGTGGAATCTCGGATCGATCTCAACGTCAACCCACATACCCAGCGCCTTTCCGGATTCGACCGCGAACGCATCCACCGGCGTCGGGGGCTTGACGCAATGCTCTACCGGCTGGCCCGCTTGTACCGAGCTTCCGCTCGGTCTGGTGGCTTGGGTGCCTAGGGCTGCTGGATGTGCGGCTGAGGCCTCGGGCTCAGCCGCCCCGGCGGGAGCCGACGGAACGGAGGGGACAGGAACAGGAGCCGCCTGCGGCGGTGACGCGCCTCCCCCTTCAGAGGGGCGGCTCGGCCGCGGCTGGGGGGAGAGAGTCGGGGCAGCCGGCTCGCGCTTACTCAGCCCCACCGTCGTCGCCAGCCACTCACCCGTTATGGCCAGCCACTGGCCTGTCGTCGGCAGCCACTCGGCGAGATCTGTCTCCTCCTGTTCCCAAAGCAAGTAGCCCACGGCCCCCACAGCCGTTCCAATCAGTATGAGAATGATCACGGTCTCCATGCGGGACATGCCGTCACCTCCTCGCCCTGCCGTCTCTGGGCGTCTTTCCAGGGAGTGTCAAGGGGACGCCTCCTCTCCTAACATGCCTCCCCCTGAGGGCCGAGCCGAAAGCCGGTTCAACCCTACTCTATGTTAGCTGCATCATGAGCGTCAAGACAGTCCCCGGACACAAAGGGGGCAGGGATTGATTCGCGCGCGGCGGGGTCGGCGAAGACTCGGACCGTGAGCTTCGCGCTTGATCTCAAGGCTATATTTTGCCACGCCGCCTGAGATCGCGAACGACGCGCTCGAAGGAGAGGTTCGGTTCCGTCGCCCGCTGTTCGAAAGCGGCAAGGTTCTCCGCATCGTCCGCTAAACTCGCACGGACCGCATCGTCCACGAGATCCGAAACGGAACGCTCGGTCTCGGCGGCCTTGTGACGGAGTGCCTTGTGGATCTCAGGCGCAAAACATACGGCAGCCCGCTTTGGCGGAATACTCATCGTTACCCATCCGGCCCCCCGTGTTCTCCTTGACACGCGCTTCATCCGCCCTGTAGCATGGGACCCCGAGAGAGGGAGGATCTTTATGTCGGCTATAGCGAGAACGACGGCAAGGGCTACCGCCACGTGCCGGTGAGCTGGAACCCGGCGGGAGGAACAGACATGCCAAAGACACTATTCACGTCGCTCGTATTGGGCGCGGCGCTCTTCATCGGCACCGAGGCGTGGTCCCAGCAGCCGCCGATCCCGCCGACGACCCCCTATGGCACGCCGATCACGCTCGAACAGGCGAAAAAGGTCGCTGACGCGGCCGAGGCAGAGGCAAGAAAAAGGAACATGAACATGGCGATCGCCGTCGTCGAACCGTCGGGCGACCTCGTCTATTTCCGCAGAATGGACGGCACTCAATATGCGTCGATCAAGATCGCCCAGGAAAAGGCGATCTCGGCCGCCCTCTTCCGCCGTTCGAGCAAAGATTTCCTGGACCGCGTCGCCAAAGGCGACCTTTCCCCCATGAGCTTGCGTGGCGCGGTCGCGTCCGCGGGCGGCATCCCGGTCTTGGTGAACGGCAAGATCATTGGCGCGATCGGCGTGTCCGGCGGGGCGGACGACCCGATAGCGCAGGCCGGCGCCGACGCAGTCAAATAACGCGTCGCGCGGTCCGACTTCGGTAAAGCAAAAAGGCCGCCATTCGGGGCGGCCTTTCTTGTTCCTCCTTGGCGTGCAAAAGTCACCGGACATGACTTCAGGACTCGGGCCGGCGCATGCGCCCCTCTTTGGGTTGCTGACATTGGAATGCACCTATGCACGAACCGTCGATTAGCAAGAGGACCATGCACCTGCTGGCACGCAACAACAATCCGCCGGCGATCGTTTTCCCGGTCAATTACAACGGCGTCAATTTTGCCCGTGCCCTGCATGCCAAGGGCGTCGATGTCGTTGGCATCTTGGACAGGCGAAAGAATCCTTTTCACCGCACAAATAGCTGCGAAAAGGTCTATTGCGACAATCTCAGTGGCAACGAGGCCATCGACCTATTGCAGCAGATCGGACAGTGCGCAGGGACCAAGCCTGTGCTCATACCTATTGGGGATCTTCAAGTCCTGCTGTTGTCGCAGCACCGCGAGCAACTTGGCGAGTATTTCGTGTTTAACATTGCCGACGATGAAACGATTACGACCATGGTCGACAAGACCAAGTTCTACGTCTGGGGCCACCAGCGTTTCCGGTTTCCTAAGACAGCCAGCGTGACCTCGGTCGCTGATATTGACCACGCGCTCGCTGAGATGAGATTCCCCGTTGTCTTCAAGCCTCGCTACCGTACGGATCGCTGGCACAAGGCTAACCTTCCAAAGGCGACAATGTACTCCGATGCGGATGAACTGCTCCGTTTCTACCACAGAGCATCCGAGCACGAAAATGTCTTTGTGCTTTCAGAATTCGTGGAGGGGCCGGACAGTAACCTCTGGAACAGCCACTACTACTACTCCAAGGGGGAACCGCGGGCCATCTATACCGACCAAAAGATCAGGCAGTATCCGGCCACACTTGGTACGGGTGCTTATTGTGTGTCGCAACGCAATTCCCAGATTATTCGAATCACTAAGGAGATGCTCAGCGAATTGAACTACACGGGCATAGGAGCGATGGAGTTCAAGAAGGACGAACGGACAGGTGAATACTATGTGATAGAACCCTG
>JACOUJ010000326.1 GCA_016177865.1 Candidatus Rokuibacteriota bacterium | reverse complement strand
TCGGAGGGGGGCACGCCCCCCTTCCGAAACCTCCCCCCGAGCTTGCGCGGGCAAAGCCCGCGCTCGAAGGGAGCCGTTTCAGTCTCGCGGCCCCGTCTTCGCTCGGCCTCTGGCCGAAGTCCAGTCGGAACCTCCGTTCCCCTAGCGTTCCAGGGGGAGGCTGACCGGCTGATGGATCTCGGCTGACAGATCGGCGGCCAGCGTGACCTCCATCACCTGGCGGGCCTCTTCGGGCGTCACCAGGACGGGACGGTCCAGGGCGACGGCCTCGATGAAGTGGATGGTCTCGGCCCGCATCGGCCCCTGATAGACGTGCCCCACCTGCTCCCCGGGCATCGTCGAGAGCGGCAGCACCATGCCGTTCTTCATCGTGTTCAGGACGATGTCTCGGTGGCTGTCGTCAATGAGTAACGCCCCCTCCGTCGCGACGAACTCGATCGTCGCGGTTGAGAAGTGCGGGTAGCCGGGCGGGAGGGCCCACCCCGCGCCGATGGTGAAGGCCGTCCCGTCCTCCATCGTCACCATGATCCAGGTGCAGTCGGGGACGCCGTGCGCCTGCTCCATGATCCGGTAGACCGACTGCGCGTAAACGCGTATCGGGCGCCGTCCCTCGAGACACCACAGGATGAAGTCGATGTCGTGCGTCGCCTCCATCACGGCCGGCGAGAGCCGGATGCGCCCGCCGATCTTGTTGCCGATGCTCCGGGAGACGTTCCGGCTCACCAGCGCGGTGACCGGAACCCCGAGCGTCCCATCCCGGACGCACTTCTTCACGTAGGCGTACTTCGGATTAAAGCGCTGGGTGTAGCCGATCGTGAACTTGAGCCCGGCCTCCCGGGCCATGGCCATCATCTCGTCCGCCTCTTTGAGGGCAAGCCCCATCGGCTTCTCTAAGAACGTGTGCTTCCGGGCCAGGAGGCAGTCCCGCGTGATGGGGTAGTGGGTCGTCTCCGGCGTGGTGGAGACGAAGATCGCGTCAACGTCCGGCCGGCGGAGCAGCTCGCGGTAATCGGTGGTGGCGGTCTTGGCTCCGGTCTCCCGCGCCACGCGCTCGAGCCTCGCAGGATCGATCTCCGCGAGATGCAGGCTCTCCACCAGGGGATGGCCGGCGCAGACCTTCGCTCGGATCTCCCCGATCCATCCGGTGCCGATCACCCCGACGCTGATCTTTCGCTCGGCCATCTCTGGCGCCTCCTCTCCTCAGCGTTCTTCGTCTTCCGGGCTGATCGGGACCGGAAGCGCGCGCTTGCGCCGGGCCGAGAGGTCGAGCGCCTTCGTCAACATCAGCCGATTGTGCGCCTCGAGAAGCCACATCACCAGGTCAAGCGCGTGAGTGCCCGAGATGACCATCGGAGAGATCGTCTCCGGGCGATCGGTGCGCCGATAATTGTCGAGCGCCACCAAGCGATTGCTCGGATGCTTCGCGGCAATCTCGCCGCGGATCAGCCCGATGCGCCCTGCTCCCACGATGGCCAGGCCGATCGGCCCGGGTGACTTCTCGGATCGCATGTCCGGCCTCCTCTACAGCCCGTTGTGGTTTTCGGGAGCCGTGCTATAGTAACACGGCCTGACCGCTGTGAGCACTGGGTGCTGGACCGAAGATTCGCCATACCTGACCGATTGATGAAGGAGGCTCATATGCGCAGCTCTAAAGGAGGGATACTACTCGCATGGCTGGTGACCTTCATCTCGGGCGCCGTCGCGACCGCACAGGAGTTTCCGACAAAAGCCATCGAACTGGTCATCCCGTTCGGGCCCGGTGGCTCTCACGACCTGACCGCGCGGGCGGTGGCCAGCGTGGCGCACCAGTATTTGGGCCAGCCGCTCCTGGTGGTGCTGAAGCCGGGCGGGGGCGGCGCCGTCGGCTCCCAGTTGGTGATCCGCTCGAAGCCCGACGGTTACACGCTGCTCTTCGGCGGCAGCGGCCCCAACACGACGTTCGCGCTCGTGCAGAAGGCCCCGATTGGGCCCGACCAGTTCACGCCGGTGGCGCGGATCAACTACTCGGCCACGCTCTTCACCGTCCGGGCTGACGCCCCCTGGAAGAACCTGCGCGAGCTGGTGGAGTACGCGAAGAAGAATCCTGGCAGGCTGAACTTCGCCAACACAGGGCCATGGGGCGTGGCTGATCTCCCTATGCGGCTGTTCGCCAAGGCGGCGGGGATCGACTACAACAACATCCCCTTCGACGGCGGCGGGCCGGCGATGCTGGCGGTGCTTGGGGGGCACGCCGACCTCACGGTCGGCTTCTCGCCCCAGACTCTGCCCCAGGTGGCTGCCGGGAAGATGCGCGTGCTGGCTGTCACAGACGTGAAGCGATCGCGAGACTTTCCCAACGTGCCCACCATGAAAGAGGAAGGCTACGACGTGGTCTTCACGATGTGGCGGTCGGTGTTGGCGCCCAAGGGCACACCGCAGCCGATCGTGGAGAAGCTGGAGGCCGCGTTCAAGAAGATGAGCGAGGACAAGTCGTTCCTGGGACTCATCCAGAGTCTCGGCGACGCCGTCCAGTTCCAGGGAGGGAAGGAATTCGCCGAGACCTGGCGGCGGGAGTGGGAGCAGCATGCCAAGCTCGTGGAGGCCGCGCAGAAGTAGCTCGCGCGCATGGTGAGGCGCGAGGCAATCGTCGCCGTCGTGCTCCTGGTGTTCGGCGGGGTCGCCATCCACCAGGCGGCCC
>JACOUJ010000325.1 GCA_016177865.1 Candidatus Rokuibacteriota bacterium | reverse complement strand
CTACTGGTGCAACAACCTCGGCAACACGGCATCGTTCGCGGCGCTCGGTCTGATCTGTGGCGCCGGGAACCGCCCGGGCCGGGTGATCTCCCGGGGCGGCGGTCACCAGCGCGGGTGGATGGGCGGCGCCGGGTACCCCCGGGGCCTCTCACCGGAGAAGTTCCCCGGCCGGAGGAAAAAAGAGGTCGACCTGGACCGCTGGGTCGTGGACGGCAACGTCAGGTTCGCTTGGGTGATCGGGACCACGTGGCTTCAGGCCATGGCGGCCTCTCAGGAGCTGATGGACGTCTTCGAGAAGCTGACGCGGGCGAACCCGAACCAGATCAAGAGCTTCAATCCGAAGTCCGCGATCGAAACGCTGAAGAAGCGGGTGGACTCGGGCGGCATGGTCGTGGTGGACCAGGACATCTACCCCGTGGAGCCCATCGGAACTCAGTTCGCCGACCTGGTGCTTCCCGCCGCCACCTGGGGGGAGGAAGACTTCACACGCTGCAACGGCGAGCGCCGGCTTCGCCTCTACGAGAAGTTCTGCGACCCGCCCGGAGAGGCCGAGCCCGACTGGTGGATCATCGCCGGGTTCGCCAAGAAGATGGGATTCAAGGGATTCGACTGGAACGACTCTAACGAGATCTTCGAGGAATCAGCCCGATACGGGCGGGGTGGCGTGCTCAACTACCACCCCCTGGTCGTCAAGGCAAAGCAGGAGGGGAAGAACGCTCACGACCTCCTCCGCGAGTACGGGACCGAAGGGATCCAGGCGCCGATTCGCATGGTCGGCGGGAAGCTCGTCGGGACCAAGCGCCTCCACGACTCGACGCTTCAGCTCGGTCCGCCCGAGGGGCCCACGACTCACCCCAAATGGCTCACGGCCTTCGACACGCACACCGGGAAGGCAATCCTCCTCCGTTCCTACTGGGAGGACTTCAAGGATTTCTGGGAAGCAGTGAGTCCACGCAGCGACGAGCTATGGGTGACCAACGGCCGGATCAACGAGCTCTGGCAGTCCAATTTCGACGACTTCCGTCGCCCCTACACGATGGCGCGCTGGCCGTACAATTTCATTGAGATCCACCCGGAGGACGCAAAGGTCAGGGGGATCGAGAGCGGGGACATGGTGGCTATCGAGAACGACCAGGTCCTCGTTCAGACCGGCGGCTATCTGGGTGTGGACGACAACGAGCTGTCATTCACCGAGTTGCGCAAGGCGGGGTATATCAAGTCCGGCACCGGGAGCTTCAGCGCGGTGGCCGTCGTCACCGACGCGGTCAGGAAGGGCGTCGTCTGGGCGCTGATGCTCTGGCCCGGCTCTCCGGCCAACTCGGTGGTTCCTCGCGTGCCGGATCCCGTTACAAACCGGTATCGCTTCAAGCTCGGCAAAGGACGCATCACCAAGATCGGCGAGAGTCCCTACAAGCGCTCCTTTACGTCGATGAGCTTCGCGCCGCGGCCCATCAGCTAGGAGGAAGCCACGTGAGGCCGTTCGCCGACTGAGTGGAGCGCCTGGACGTCCTTCCGTGCACCTCGGTGCGCACGTGCGCAATGCCATGCCCACCGAGGCTCGTGTCTCCCCCCCTTTTTTATTCTGGACGTTTGAAGAGTATCTTTAGGAGCAATGGGTTCGAGAGATTCCTGCTATGGGCCACTGGCTGGCATGGCTCTTGCTCGATACTCAGGGTCATCTACGCCGGGACCCAAGGGACTCCGGAAGACTCCCCATGAAACTGCGATGAAGCCTCGCGGGTGGCTGACCATCGGCGGGCGAAAAGGCTGGGCGACCGCGGGACTCATGGTCTTGGGTCTGCTCCTCCTCGCCCCGGCCGTCATGGCGGCGGGCGGGGAAGCGGCGCCCGCTGACTACCGGGGCTTCTTCGGGGGGGACTCCCGCCTCATCATCTGGATCGTCGCCCAGGTCCACCTGATGTTCGGGGCCTTCGTCTTGGGCGTTCCCATTTTCGCTTCCATCGTGGAGGTCATCGGCTGGCGCACGGGCGACCCTCGCTACGACCGGCTGGCCCATGAGTTCACCGCGCTGCTTTCCGCCGCATTCTCCACCACGGCGGCCTTCGGCGGCCTGCTCGTCTTCGCCCTGATCGGCCTCTACCCCCGCTTCATGGCCTTCCTGACCTCGATCTTTCACTCGACGTATTACGTCTACTCCCTCCTCTTCTTCGCCGAGGGCTTCACCCTCTACCTTTACTACTACGGCTGGGACCGAATGCGGGGGCGGTGGAAGGGGCTCCACGTGCTTCTGGGGATCCTGTTGAATATGTGGGGAACGATCCTCATGCTCCTGGCCAACGCCTGGGCCTCGTACATGATGGCGCCGTCCGGCATCGACAAGGAGACCCTCCGGTTTGTCGGGACCACTTGGCAGGCCGTGGCGAACCCGCTCTGGATCCCGCTGGCGATCCACCGCTTCATCGCCAATATCGCCTTTGGCGGCTTCATCGTGGGGGCCTACGCGGCGATCAAGTTCCTCGGGGCCCGGAGCGAGGCCGCGCGCGCCCACTACGACTGGATGGGGTATGTGGGGAACTTCGTGGGCCTCGCCGCCCTCATCCCCCTCCCCTTCGCGGGCTACTACCTGGGCCGGGAAGTGTATTCCGCGAGCCCGGTCATGGGGAACAACATGATGGGTGGGGCCTTCTCTTGGGGCTTCATCATCCAGGCAGTCCTGATCGGGATCCTCTTCATCGGTGGTAACTACTACCTCTGGGCGGGGATGGGACGGATCGGCGGGGCCGAGCGGTATCAGCCCTATATCAAGTACATCAACGTGATCCTCCTGATCTGCTTCGCGATCTGGCTGACCCCGCGCAACATCCCACTGACGGGCGAGGAGCAGATGGCCCTGGGCGGCCAGTTCCATCCGCTGCTCAAGTACTTCGGCCTCATGTCGGCGAAGAACGCGGCGGTAAACTTCATCATCCTCTCAACCTTCTTTTCCTTCCTCCTCTACCGCCGGGGCAACAAGGGCCGTACCCGATCCTTCGACGAGCATGGACTTGGTGCAAAGATCGCCCTGGCCCTGGCGGCGGCCATCTCGATCCTGGTCCTCTGGTGGTACGCCCGGAACCTTCTCACTCTAGACCCCAAGAGCCTCGACCTTTCGGCAGACCGGGCCCGCTACTTCTCCCTCCCGGCGTATCTCCTCCTGGGGCAGATCGGGATGGTCCTCCTTACGGGGGTGCTGACCCTCCGAGATCGGGGCAAACTCGCCCAGGCTCTCTTCTTCGCCTCGACGACCGTGGCGTCCGTCTTTGTGCTCGGGGTCTATGGCTTCGTCATCATGGAGAAGGCCAATCCCTTCCTTCGTAACCTCGCGGTGGCCCAGTGGCTCATGGTGATGGTCTGCCTCCTCTGGAACACCGCCATCGACGTGCTCCTCTTCCGGGGGGCCGAGACGGTGGGCGGGATCCGGTGGGGGCAGATGCCGGCTCGCTCCCAGTACGCCCTGATCCTCCTCTGTGTGTCCATCGTGATGCTCATGGGGCTGATGGGCTTCATCCGCTCCGGCCTCCGGGAGGACTGGCACGTCTATGCCGTTCTCCAAGATACCTCCGAGTGGGCCTGGACCCCTACCAATGCCTACATGGCCAGGGTGGTGGGCGGCATCGTCCTCCTGTTCCTGGGGCTGGTGGCCTTCGTCTTCTGGCTGGCCGGCCTGGGAGAGAAGGAAGAGCAGGAGGAGGTCAGGGCGCCCACATGAGGCGACCGTTTCTGGGCGTGGTGGTTTTTACCGTCGCCCTCGTGCTTGTCTTCGTCTGGATCGGTGAGGTGATCACCAGGGTTTCCGGGGAAGGGGAGCGCCGGTCGTCGGTCGTCATCACCGGGGGGAACATCACCCCGGAGGCGGGGGAAGCCGTCTTCTGGGGGAAAGGGAAGTGCTCCACCTGCCACGCCGTCGGAAGTCGGGGCGCGTCCATCCGGGGCCCGAATCAGGGAGAGTCAGGTCCGTTGGGGATGCCGATCGGGGCCAGGGCCGAGGAGCGGGCCCGCGAGCGGGCCCGGGCTACGGGCAAGCCGTTCACCGCCAGTGACTACCTGGTGGAGTCCCTCGTGGATCCCGGGGCGTTTGTCGTGCAGGGCTACAAGAATGAGATGCCCAATCCCATGCGCCCGCCGATCAGGCTCACGCTTGAGGAGGTGAAGGCGGTCGTCCTCTACCTCCAGAGTCTGGGCGGCAATGTGGACCTCGCGGCCATCGGGCTTCCCGCAGGAGTCGAGGCCCAAGCCAAGGCGGCCGCCGTGGTAGAAGAGTGGACACCCTACCTCCCGGCCGTCCAGGGAGATCGCCTCGGGCTACGAGCCGATCCTCGTCATTACTCAGGAGGGTCGGTACTTCACAGGTATCCTCAAGAAGGAGGACGCCAATACCGTGGAGGTAGTCGACAACCAGGCGGAGGTTCACAGGATTCCCAAAGCACAGATCCGTGAGAAGGCCCCGCAGAAGACCTCCCTGATGCCGGAGAACTTCAGGGAGATCCTTACGGTGGAGGAGTTTCACCACCTCCTGGCCTTCTTGCTCACCCTGAAATGAGCCGGCGGCGAATCCCGCTCTTCTGGAGCAGTCTCCTCGCCTTGGCGGTCGTCTGGCTCATCGTCCAGTACGCCCTCCCCTACCTTGCCATGTGGGTGACCCGGAGTGACCGGCCGCTCCCGGTGCCCGGGGTCGCCCTCTTCATGTACCTGCTTCTCGCTCTTGTGGGGGCCCTCGTCTACATCACCATCAACGATGAGTCCATCCGGGAATTCGTCCAGCCCGTCCTCGCCTTTCTGCGTGGCCCTGATCCCGCCGCCCGAAACGCGCGCCTGCTCAGGGCGGCTCGTCTGATCCTGCTCCTGCTTATCCCGCTGATGGCCGCGGGCTTCGTGTACGCTCGCGCCGTTCCGAGCGTCCAGAGCCCCACCCTTCTCAGGATCCAGCATCCCACCATCCCCGGCGCCTATGAGCGCTTGAAGAACCCCTTCCGTGAGCCGAGCGACGACGCGGTCAAAAAATGGATGGCCGAGGGGAAGTTCAGCGGGAGTCTGGAGGCGGGCCGCAGGGCGTATCGGGAGGCCGCGCTCAGCGAGGGGCGGGTGATCTTTCAGATCAACTGCCGCCCCTGCCACGGCGACGCCACTGACGGGGCGGGCCCCATGGCGTGGGG
>JACOUJ010000295.1 GCA_016177865.1 Candidatus Rokuibacteriota bacterium | reverse complement strand
TTGCCGGAGGACGAACGCGCCGTTCCAAATCCCTACAAACAGACCATCGGGTCTGGCGCTATTGTAGGTGTAGTTCGCTGCAATCAGGCTGCCCGCACCGGTCATGTTTTCGACAACGATCATGGGATTTCCGGGGATGTGCCTCCCCATATGCCGGCCGACGATCCGGGCAGCGAGATCATAGCCTCCGCCAGGTGCAAACCCTACGACAAAGCGGATGGTCTTATCCTTGTAGAAGTCGTGGGTCGATGATTTGGCAGGAGCCCCGGCAAGCAAAACGAGGCCCACTGCTATCGCCATAGACAACCAAAATTTCTTATCCATGGTATTTTCCTTTTTTCCTTAAACCCTTTTCATCTGTCACCGAGGGTGTGGCGGCTCCAGGGGTGGCCATCAGACCACGGCAGAGAACCCAGCCGATAACGAGGCCCACGAGACGCCGGGGCGTGAGGTTCATGGCGACGTCGTCCCTCTGGAGCGGGCGAGCTCCGGGAAAGGATCGTTACACCGTGTCTCAGACGCGTTACGAATAAAAGCTGACGGGCGGGTCCTCCTTCAGGAGGTAGTATTTTCCAATCTCTCTCCGCTTTTGATCAATGGGATCCGTCAGGGGTAAGCGCCCTGGCGTTTCACCGAATGAACTCAAGGCAACCGCCAACTCCTCGCCAGGTCTGGCCTCTAGCCCAAGGGCCCCTGGAAGGTCTGGTCGGCATAGGTATCGGAGAGAGGATCGAGCACTTCCGGCCACTCCTCCTGGACTTGCCGCCGCTCGCCCCGCGACCTGGGTTTGCCGTCCCAGCCGACCTGTTCCATGTAGTAGTAGAGCTGGAGGCAGTGGCCGTCCGGATCGAGCACGTGGGTGGCGTAGTCGATGCCGGGGTACAGCTCGGGCGGGATCGTGCTGATGACTTTTGCCCCCTTGTCCTTGAGGAAGCGGACCGCGTTTCGGAGCTGCTCGTAGCTTCCCAGCTCGAGGCCGAAGCTCATGCAGGTCGTGTGGGCAGAGAGCCCCAGCTCCTGCCTGAGCTCGCGCGGGAAGAGCCCCAGGCTGTGGTGCTCGGTGCCGTTTCGGAGGAAGACGCACCGCCGTCCCCTGAACGTCACCTCCTCGGTTTTCACGAAGCCCAGGATATCGATGTAGAACGCTTCGGACTTCTCCAGATCCTTCACGAAGAGCCCCACCGGCCCGATTTTCGTGATCTTGAACGGGCGGGGGAGGAGGATCCCGCCGACGTC
This sequence comes from Candidatus Rokuibacteriota bacterium, assembly GCA_016177865.1. Lineage (GTDB taxonomy): Bacteria > Methylomirabilota > Methylomirabilia > Rokubacteriales > JACOUJ01 > JACOUJ01. The sequence goes on along the minus strand of JACOUJ010000295.1, from coordinate 6,164 downwards.
GTAGCTGCCGGGCTCCATGTCCAGGCACTGGCGTCCCGAGAAGATGTCAATGCCCTTGTCCCCCGCCTCCCGGATCTCCGTCGCCTCGGATATCTGGGGAAGCTCCGGGGCCTCAAAGAAGCCGCGGTAGTACATCGAGACGGGCTTCGACTTGCCGTTCCACCCGATCTGCTCGATCCCGTAGTACAGCTCGATCGTGTGGCCGTCCGGGTCTGGGACATAGACATGCCAGTTGCTGCCGGGCATATCCCGTCCAACCCTCGAGATCGACACCCCCTTCTCCTTGTAGAACTCCACCGCTCCCTGAATCTCTTCGAGCGTCCCCACCTGCCAGGTGATCTGGTTGATCGTGACCTCGGGGTTGGCCTGCGGGCCGAACAGAAAGCCCCCCAGCTCTCGGGAGCCGAGGACGAAGGCGTGGTGGTCGGTCCCGTGGGTAGTGAAGATGAGCCTCGGGTCCTTCAGGCCGGCGACCGCGTCCTTTCTCGGCGTGTGCCGGAAGTCCAGCTCGTCCGTGAGCCGGAACCCGAGGTGCTTGCAGTAGAACTCGACCGCACCCGTGAGATCGGAGAGGTTGAGGCCAAAGTGCCCGAGCCGCCGGATCTTGAACGGACGCTCGAGCAGGACGCCGCCAACGTTATATCGGCCGTTGACCTGCTGCATGACGCGTTCCTCCTGTTAGCGCGAGTAAGCCGCGTTGACGCGAATGACGTTTCGAAGAAACTCTTCCAGCTTCCCGGTAGCGGACGTGCCCGTCTCGATGCTCGAACGCGACGCCCGGGAGGTGAAGCGAGGTCTCCAGTTGACGATAGCGATCTGAACCAGGGCATCAGGCATGGCCCACGGGTACCTCTGTCAGGGTTGTGTGGCGGAGAAAGTCTTACACACCCGCGCTCGTGGCGTCAAGGGCGGATTCGCCGCGCCGCACGCGCCACGACCTGGAGGTGTGAGGGGGTCTTTCGGCCGAGGGCCCGTGGACCGTTCCCGCGCCCCTCCCCGTGGCACCCGACCCGCTTCGGGGTTGACAACAGGGATGCCCTTGACAACACTGCGCTCCACGACTAAGGTACGATCAATGAGTTACCGTGGTTTCTTGTCCCTGCTTTTCCTCGGTCTCTTTGGCTTCGGGCTGGCCTCTCTCGCCCTGCCTGAAGAAATCGCACCGGCTCACCACCTGTACGACGGGGACGAAGATGACGCCGCGATGTCCGTCCCGGGTCGAACGAACGTCCGTATCCAGCCTGATGATCTCCTGCTCGGCTTGCTCCCTAGCCTCCCGAGCTATGAGGCTAGATGGCTTCCGTTTGTCCCACATCGAGTCCGCAACGCGCATTCTCCCCCCTTACGCACGGGTCTCACTCGAGCTCCCCCAGCCCGTTAGCCTTTCCTGACCCAGTTCCGGCCTAGCGCCGGCGCCAGAACTCTTTACCGACGATTCCCTTTGTGCTGCGAAGACTATGCAATTCTTTTTCGGTGGTCGCATGATTCCTGCCATCAAGCGGTCCTGACCGGGTGAGCGCAGTGTCCCTCCGCATCCTGCAGCTCTATCCAAAGGACGATTGGTTCACCGGCGCCGCGATCCAACTCCGCGAACTGACCTGGGGGCTCAAGGCCCGCGGTCACGACGTGGTGGTGGCGACGCGGCCCAGCGAGACGTGGGAGGCCAAGACCGGCCAGGCCGGGGTCACCCACTACGCGCTCCCGATGAGCTCGGAGGTGGATCTGCGGTCGGTGCGGCAGCTCGTCGGAGTCCTCCGGCGTCACCGCATCCAGGTCGTCCACGCTCAGAAAGGCAAGGCCCGGACGCTCGCGATGCTGGCCGGCCTCTTCGTGCGGGTCCCGGTGTTGATCCTGAACCGCGGGGTGAGCTTCCCGCTCGATCCCTTCAACCGTTTCGGGTACACCACCCGCCGGGTCACGGCGATCGTGGCCGTCTGCGAGTCGATCAAGCGCGGGCTCGTGGCCCAGGGCGTGGATGGGCGGAAGATCCATGTGATCTACTCGGGCACCGACACCGACCGCTTCCACCCCGGCGTGGACGCAACCGCCGTCCGGCGCGAGCTGGGCCTTCCACCTGACGCGTTCCTGGTCACCCAGGTCGGCGTCAGGAGCTGGAAGGGCAACGACGACGTCATCGACGCCATGGCCACGGTCGCGGCCCGGGCGCCCCACGCCCGGCTCTTGATCGTGGGATCCCGTCGGCCCGACGTCCTGCTGGAACGGGCGCGCGCCCGCGGCCTCGACGGCCGCGTCCACGTCTGGGGTTACCGCGAGGACATCCCCGAGATCCTGAGCGCCAGCGATTGCTGTGTGGACGCCTCGTACGCCGGCCTCGGGCTGACGGGGACGCTCCGCGAGGCCCTGGCCGTCGAGACGGCGGTGATCGGCACCGCCCTCGAGGGCAACCCCGAGCTGGTTATCGACGGCGAGACGGGGCTGCTGGCGCCACCCCGCGATCCTCCGGCGCTGGCCACGGCCATGCTCCGGATGATCGGGGACGCCGCCTTCCGGCAGACCACGGCCCGGGCAGGGCGCAAGCTGGTCGAGGTGAAGTTCTCGACCCGGGCCAAGCTGGACGCCACCGAGGCCCTCTACCGGCGGCTCGTCAGCGAGCGGGACCGGCCATGACGCTGTTCATCGGTCCTTACCGCCGCCTGCTCCCCTACATGCGTGCGCACGTCCCGATGCTCGTCGTGGGCGGCTTGCTGGCGGTGGTGGTGGCGGCCATGGACGGCGCCATCGCCTGGCTGGTGAAGCCGGCGATGGACGAGATCTTCATCAAGCGCGACCTGCTCATGCTGAAGCTGATCCCGCTGGCCATCCTCGGCGCCTACGTGGTGAAAGGCGTGGCCCGGTACCTCCAGTCGTACTTGATGGCCGCTGTCGGCGAGCGCGTGGTCGCGCGGCTTCGGCGCGATCTCTATCGTCACATCCAGGGGATGCCGCTGGCCTTCTTCGCCGACATTCACTCAGCCGAGCTGATGTCGCGCATCCTCAACGACGTCAACCGGCTGGCCCGCCTCTCCTCGGGCGTCGTCGTCATGGCCATCCGCCAGGCGGCGACGATCGTGGCGCTGCTGATCGTCATGGTCACCCGCGAGTGGCTGCTCACACTGGCCGCCCTCATCGCCTTCCCGTTCATCGCCCTGATCGTGCGGATCGTGGGCAAGAAACTCTACAAGATCAACCGCCGAACCATGGAGCGGATCGCCCAGTTCGCCGTGCTGCTCCACGAGTCGTTCGCTGGCGTGAAGATCATGAAGGCGTTCGGTCGCGAGAGCCACGAACAGGCGCGCTTCGATGAGCTGAACGAGCGGCTGCTGACGCTCTCGCTGAAGAACGTCCGCACCGACGAGATCACGGAGCCGCTCATGGAGATCGCCGGCGCCCTCGGCATCGTGGCGGCCCTCGTCTACGGCGGCTTCCGGGTCATCCAGGGCGACATGACGCCGGGCACGTTCTTCTCATTCACGGCGGCCGTCATCATGCTCTACGGTCCCACCCGGCGGCTGAGCCGCGCGCCCAATAGCGTCCAGCAGACGACCAGCTCGGTCGAGCGCGTCTTCGACCTGCTGGACCGGCGGGCGGCGATCGAGGACAAGCCGGCCGCCCTGGCGCTCGAGGCGTTCCGCCACGTGATCCGCTTCGAGGGCGTGGGCTTCCGCTACCCGGACGCGCCCGATCTCACGCTCAAGGACATCTCGCTGGAGATCCGCAAGGGGGAGGTGGTGGCCTTCGTCGGCATGAGCGGCGCCGGCAAGACCACGTTGATGGACCTGCTCCCCCGCTTCCACGACGTCACCAGCGGCCGCATCACGATCGACGGCCACGACATTCGCGACCTGACCCAGGCCTCGCTGCGGGCCCAGATCGGGATCGTGACGCAGGAGACGTTCCTCTTCAGCGACACCATCGGCTACAACATCGGCTACGGCCGCCCGGCGGCGAGCGTCGACGAGATCGTGCAGGCGGCCCGGCTGGCCCTTGCCCACGAGTTCGTCCAGGGCTGTCCGGACGGTTACCAGACGCTCGTCGGCGAGCGAGGCGTGCGGCTGTCGGGCGGGGAACGCCAGCGTCTCGCCATCGCTCGCGCCTTCCTCAAGAACCCGCCCATCCTGATCCTCGACGAGGCCACCTCCGACCTCGACGCCGAGAGCGAGTTCATGATCCAGCAGGCGCTGGCGAAGCTGATGTACGGGCGCACCGTCGTGGTCATCGCCCACCGTCTCGCCACCGTGAGGAACGCCGATCGGATCGTGGTGATCCACGAGGGCCGCGTGGCCGAGGTGGGGCGTCACGACGAGCTGCTCGCCCGCGACGGCGTCTACCGTCGCCTGTACGCGCTGCAGATGTCGGGGGGGGCGGGGTAGAATGGGCTCATGCGGGAGCTGGGGAGGCCCTGATTAACCGATGAAGGCCGTCATCTTTGACCAGTTCGGCGGGCCGGAGGTCCTCCAGTATCGGGACGTCCCCGATCCCGTGGCGGGATCCGGGGAGGTCGTCATCCAGGTCAGGGCCTGCTCGGTGAACCGGACCCTGGACCTTGAGGTCCGGGAGAAGGGGTACTTCGGTGTCAAGCTGCCGCACATCTCCGGGGAGGATCCCGCCGGAATCGTGGTCCAAGTGGGGCCCGGCGTCAGCGAGGTCAAGCCCGGCGACCGGGTGGTGATCAATCCCATGCTGTGGTGTGACGAGTGCCGCCCTTGCCGACGGGGGCAGGAGAACGGCTGTCTCGGGATTCGCGTTTTTGGGGTCCACACCCACGGTGGCTACGCTGAGTACACCAAGGTCCCGGCCAGGCAGCTGATCCCCGTGCCATCCGCCCTCTCCTTCCCCGAGGCGGCGGCCCTTCCGCTGTCGTACGCGGTGGCCTGGAATCTCCTCGTCCCCCTCGGTCAGGTCAGCCCCCAGGACGTCGTGTTGATCCAGGCGGCGGGGAGCGGGCTCGGGGTCGCCGGGGTCCAGATCGCCAAGCTCAAGGGTGCCCGCGTCATCGCGGCGGCGGGCAGCGACGAAAAGATCGAGCGAGCCCGCGCGCTCGGCGCGGACTTCGTCGTCAACTACGCGAAGGCCGATCTCCCCCAGGAGGTCAAGCGGCTCACCGACGGGTGGGGCGCGGACCTCGTCTTCGAGAACATCGGCGCGAGCATGTGGGAGCGGAGTGTGGCGTGCCTTGCCCGCGGGGGGCGCCTGGTGACCTGCGGGACCCACGGGGGGAGCCAGGTCAGCATCGACATTCGCGCGCTCTACCGGAATTGCGTCGCGCTCCTCTTTTCCTTGGGCGCTACGCGACAGGACTACGCGGAGGTCTTCCGGCTCGCCGGCGCGGGACAGCTCAAGGCGGTGATCGACCGGACCTTCCCGCTCAGAGAGGCGCGGGCCGCCCAGGAATATCTCGCCGGTCGGAAAAACTTCGGCAAGGTGATCCTCACGCCGTGACAAAGGAGACCCGGAATGGCTGAATGGTTTGCGCTCGTGACGTTCGAAGAGCACGGCGCGCCGGCAGCTGGCACCCTCATCAGGGACAAGATCATTCCGCTCGATGCGGGATACTCCCACTTCCAGCGCCAGGCCAGGGCGCCGGCCCTCATGGATCGAGGGGCCTCTTCGACGGTGCTGAACCTGCTCCGCCACTACCCGGACTCCTTCGACAGGCTCGGGGCCATGGCCGATTTCTTTGCGCGGGCGGGCGGGGATCTCCAGCAGCTCGCCCTGGATCCCGCCTCGGTCCGCCTCCTCGCCCCGGTTCTGAATCCCGCCAAGATGCTCTTCGCCGGCGCCAACTACACCGACCACGTCGAGGAGATGAAGGCCCCACCCGTCGACAAGACCAAGGCCAAACCCTACTTTTTCCCCAAGACCAATAATTGCCTCGTCGGACCGTACGAGCCGATCACGTTCAGCACCGTACTGTCGTTGAACAGGTTGTAGACGTCGACCGTCCCTTTGACGCGCCACCGGCCGACTCTGACAATTTTCGCCATGCCGAGACTCAACGTTGTGACACGGTCGAGGAATATCGTTCCCGGCGGGATCAAGGCGATCGTCACCGTCGAGGAAGGCGAAAAAACGGTCATTCCCGTCGAGGGCATGCGCGGCGAGCCCGCCGAGTAGCCCCGATCCCAGCCCGCTCCGCCAGGAAAACGCCGGCCATGCCGATCCCC
>JACOUJ010000294.1 GCA_016177865.1 Candidatus Rokuibacteriota bacterium | reverse complement strand
CCTCCGTCACCAGGAGGCCCTCGCCCAGGTGGATGCCCTGAACCTCAAAGACGAGGCGCGCTCCTGGCTCCTCAGGGAGACGGCGCGGAAGGTCTTCAAGCTGTGACCAAGGAGGGGGCAATGAGCTACTACCTCGATTTTCGAGAATACCTCTCTCGACTGGAGAAGGCCGGAAAGCTGGTCCGGGTCCGGCGCGAGATCAACAAGGATACTGAACTGATGCCGCTGGTCCGGCTTCAGTTTCGAGGGCTGCCCGAGGAGGACCGCCGCGCCTTTCTCTTCGAGCGGGTGGCGGATGGTCACGGCCGGCGCTACTCGATGCCGGTGGTGATCGGGGCGCTTGCCGCCTCGCGGGAGATCTACGCGCTGGGGATGGGCTGCCACCCCGAGGAGGTTATGGAGCGCTGGACCGAGGCCCTCCGGCATCCCATCCCGCCGCGCCTCGTCTCACGCGGTCCGGTGCAGGAGGTCATCATCGAGGGCGACGCCCTTGAGCGGGACGGGTTGGGGCTGATCCCTATTCCCATCAGCACCCCCGGCTACGACAACGCTCCCTACACCACGGCCACTCACTGGGTCACAAAGGATCCCGAGACCGGGGTCCGGAACATGGGGAACTACCGGAGCCAGATCAAAGGCGCGAGAACCGCGGGGGTCTTCGTCTATCCGACCCAGCACATCGGGGTCCACTGGGAGAAGTGCCGGAAACTGGGGGTGCCGCTCCAAGGGGCGCTGGTGATCGGCGGTCCTCCTTCCGTGGCCTACACCGCCGTTTCCAAGATCCCGTATGGCGTTGACGAGCTGGCGGTGGCCGGCGGCATTGCCGGCGAGCCCCTGGAGCTGGTGAAGTGCCACACCTTGGACCTCGAGGTGCCGGCCCACGCCGAGATCGTCATCGAGGGAGAGATCGCCACGGACTTCCTTGAGCCCGAGGCCCCCTTCGGGGAGTACTGCGGCTACATGGGTGACCGCGTGATGAATCCCGTGGTCCGGGTGACCGCCATCACCCACCGGAAGGATGCCCACTACGTGGGGATCCTGAGCCAGATGCCTCCCAGCGAGTCGAGCAAGATCCGCCAGATCGCTTACGAGGGCCAGATCTTCAAGTTTCTCAAATACGACTGTAACCTCCCGACCGTGACCGCGGTGGCCTTGCACGAATCGAGTGGAAGCTGGGGGTACGTCGTGATCCAGATGAGGCGGACCAACGTCTCGGACCCCTGGCGTGCCCTCATGGCGGCATCGGCCTTCGACGCCACCGTCGGGAAGATTCTCATCACGGTGGATGAGGACATCGACCCGTGGGATCCCGACTCGGTGAACTGGGCGCTCTCGTTCCGGATGATGCCCCACAGGGACCTCCGCGTGATCCGGGGGAAGGGCTCGATGCTGGACCACTCCGCGTCCCCTCCGGGGATCATCGGCCATCTCCCATTTCCCGACCTTGAAGGGACCTCTGCGGTCCTCATGGACGCCACGCGGAAATGGGCTTACCCACCGGTTTCTCTCCCCAAGCAGCCGTTCATGGAGCGGGCGCTGGAGATCTGGAAGGAAGAGAAGCTGCCTGCCCTGCGCCTCAAGCGCCCCTGGTACGGCTACGAGTTGGGCTACTGGCCAGACGAGTTTGAAGAAGAGGCCCAACTCGCCCTCAAAGGCGAGCACTACCGGACCAGCGAGAAGCTCGCAACCCGCCGGGTCTATGGCGTCACCTTGTCCGGAACGCCCGAGGAACGCAGGTAAGGAGGCTCGACATGGTGGACTACTACGGCATCGAAGAGCTGCTCACTGACGAGGAGCGGCTGATCCGCGACGTGGCGCGGGAGTTTGTTGATAAAGAAGTCCTTCCCATCATTGCCCAGCACTTCCGTGAGGGGACCTTCCCCCTTCACCTGGTCAAACGGATGGGAGACCTCGGATTTTTAGGAGCGAATCTGACGGGTGACGGCCACGCAGGGGTGAGCCCGATCGCCTTCGGCCTTCTCATGCAGGAGCTGGAGCGAGGAGACTCGGGAATCCGGTCGTTTGTCTCGGTTCAGAGCTGTATCGGGATGCTTGCGATCTCCACATTCGGCTCAGAGGCCCAGAAGGCCCGGTGGCTCCCGGCGCTCGTCTCGGGAGAGAAGATCGTCTGCTTTGCCCTGACCGAGCCTGATCACGGCTCCGATCCGGCCTCGATGAAGACGAAGGCAGTGAAGACTCAACGCGGCTACCTCCTCAACGGGACGAAGCTCTGGATCACGAGCGGCTCCATTGCTGACGTCGCGGTCGTGTGGGCGAAGCTCGACGGGAAGGTCAGAGGCTTTCTGGTGGAGAAGGGCACTCCGGGATTTCAGGCGAGGGACATCAAGGGGAAGCTCTCGCAGCGGGCCTCGGTGACCTCCGAGCTTTCATTCCAGGATTGCGAGATCCCCGAGGAGAATCTGTTGGAGAAGACCCAGGGACTCAGATCCACGCTCGCCTGTCTCTCCGGGGGGCGCTATGGGATTTCCTGGGGAGCGGTCGGGGCGGCTCAGGCCTGTTACGAAGCAGCGCTTGACTACACGAAGAGCCGGATCCAGTTCGGCCGTCCGATTGCCTCCTTTCAGCTCGTTCAGGAGAAGCTGGTCTTCATGCTGAGCGGAATCACGAAGGGGCAACTCCTCTCTTACCGCCTGGGACAGCTCAAGGCGGAAGGGAAGGACACCCCGGCCCAGGCGTCACTCGCCAAGCGGGAGAACGTGAGGATGGCGCTGGAAGTGGCCAGGGTCGCGCGCGAGCTCCTGGCCGCCAACGGGATTGTGGATGAGTACCCGGTGATGCGGCACCTGTGCAACCTCGAGTCCACCTATACCCTCGAAGGGACCCATCATATCCAGACCTTGATCGTGGGGCGGGACATCACCGGTCTCTCGGCGTTCACGTAACGGTATCGCGGCCACGGGAGGAGGTGCGGTGGCATGGAACTCCAAGGGAAGGTAGCCCTGATCACGGGCGGGGCCCGTGGTCTCGGTGCGGCCATTGCAGAAGAGATGGCCAGGCTCGTCACGGGCGAGGTCATCAAGGTGGATGGCGGGCAGTACATCTGAAAAGGGAAGGGACGCTATGGAACTCACGGGGCCGGGACTCACCAAGTACCCGCACCTGTTCGAGCCGCTTCGTGTCGGGAAGTTCCTTCTCCCTAACCGCGTCAAATATGCCGCGTGCTCGGTGTCGAACTTCAACACGGAGGACGGGTTCATCACGGACCGCGAGTACGCGCGCATGGAGGTGATCGCGCGGACCGGCTGCGCCCTGATCACCAATCAGGGGGCCTTTCCCGACCCGAACGGCGAGGGGAAGGCCTACGCCCGCCAGATCGGGATCTCGGACGATCGGTACATTCCTGGCTTGCGAAAGATCGCCGACATGATCCACGCGGCCGGCGCCGTGGCGGTCCAGCAGATCCTCCACTGCGGGCGCTACGGGGGCATCAACCTGGAGTATGCCCTTCAGCCATCGGCTGTCCCTCAGACCCTCCGCCACTTCCGGCAGCCGCGCGAGATGACGGTGGCCGAGATCCGCGCCACCATCCAGCAGCACGCCGACGCCGCCCGTCGGGCCATGGAGGCGGGATTCGATGGGGTCGAGCACACCGCGTTCATGGGGTATCTGCTGGCCAATTTTCTCTCGAGCTTCACGAACAAGCGGACAGACCAGTACGGCGGGTCGGTCGAAACCCGGGCGCGCTTCATGATCGAATTGCTTCAAGCTACTCGTCGGGTCATCGGTGATGAGGCGCTTCTCATCATCCGACTCAACGGCGAGGAGCTGATGGACGAGTTCGGCGGGTCGACGCCGGAGGAGTGCCTCGAGTTCATGCGCCTCGCCGAGCAGGCCGGGGCGGATATGATCAGCATCGTGGTCGGATGGCACGAGGCCCGGCGGGGCGCTCTGGGGCGGGATGTCCCGACGGAGGGGTGGCTTCCACTCGCCATCCGCGCCAAGGGGGTCGTGAAGGTGCCCATCGCGTTCGGGCCGAGGTTCGGCGACCCGTTGATGGCCAACGCTGCCATCTCGGCGGGGAAGATCGACCTCTGGGAGGTCTGCCGGCCCTTTCTTGCCGACCCGACGTTGCTCCACAAGGTCGCCGAGGACAGGATTGAGGAAATTCGCCCGTGCGTCGGTGGGCTTCTTTGTCTCTCCCGGATGTTTCGGGACCTCCCGTACAACTGCGCGATGAACCCGCGCCTCTCCCACGAGTACGAGCCCGAGTACGAGGTCAGGCCGGCGGCCACGCGAAAACATGTCGTGGTGGTCGGCGGCGGGCCGGCGGGGCTCGAGGCCGCGAAGGTGGCCGGAGAGCGCGGGCACTCGGTGACCCTCTTCGAGCGCCGTGAGCGGCTTGGGGGGCAGCTCTACCACGCCTCCAAGGAGGTGGAAGGAGGGCACATCTGGCTCACGCTCATCCGCTACTACGACACGCAGCTCGCCCGGTTGGGCGTAGAGGTACGGCTCGGCGAAGAGGTGACCCGGGAGCTCTGTGATCGGCTGAAGCCCGACGTCGTCATCGTGGCCACCGGCGCGATCCTTGACATCAACGGCCGATACCGGGCCGACGGGCGAACGCTTCTGAGCATTTACGACGTATTGGAGGATCGGGTGGAGGTCGGGGAGCGTGTCGTCGTGCTGAGCGGCGAGCGCGCGGGGCTCGTCTGCGCCGAGTACCTTGCGGCCCAGGGGAAGCGCGTGACCGTCGTTGAGCCGGGCGAGCGCATTGCTGCGGACGTCATCCCTACGTTCCGTTGGCGACACATGGCGTGGGTCAAGGAATACGGGATCCACACGGTAACCCGGGCCAGGGTCGAGGCTATTACGCCCGAGGGCGTGGCGCTGGTTGACGGAGACGGCGCGCAGCGGGTGCTTCCGGCT
>JACOUJ010000293.1 GCA_016177865.1 Candidatus Rokuibacteriota bacterium | reverse complement strand
GCCCCCTCGACGCCGCTCCACGAGCGCTGCCAGTAGCGGGCATTGGTCGGCGAGACCGGTCAGGACAACCTCCAGATCACGTTCCAGTGGCCGCGCGACACGGCGACGGACGTGTTCTCCCATATCGCGGGCATCGCCCCACAGGGCAAGCTGGCTGGAGACCGCCTCCTGAATCGCCTTCCGGTACGCGAGATAGATGGCGCCTCGGGCCCCGACGCGGATGAAATCGGTCTTGTTGAGCGTCAGGCTCTGCGCAAGAGCCGGGGCCTCCATCAGACCACCTATGCGGTCGGGGGTCTGCGGGGCAACCCCAAGCCAATCCCAGCCCCGCTTGATCACCTTGCCGAATGTCGTGATGGCAATGCCCCGACGATCTTCGGGCAACGGGAGCTGCGAACGAACCATGTACCCAGAAACTGCCGGCTTCCGCCTTCGAGCGAGCCGAACGGCCACCAGCGCCTGCTCGGACTCGTCCCATCCCTGCTTCTCGATGACCCGCCCGTTCAGGATCAGGCGGACGCCGCGTGGATAGTGCGCCGAGAGGATGTCATCGAACGTTGGATCGAGCAGAGGCTGGAACTGACGACGGAGCGTGCCCTCGACGAAGCCAGGGTCGAGCAATAGCGAGAGCGGGTTCGTGGGCCTGAGTCCGACCGCGGTCCCGTGCCCGGACACCATGCCGGGCGGGGTCACCCACTTCCAGGGCGCGCGATGCCGCGATGCCAGTCGCCATGTCGTGGCGACATGAGACCGGCCGCACCGCGTCTCGGTCAGCACCTCCTCACACACGAGCAGCGCGATCTTGATCCCGACTCCGGCAAACCCGATGCCCGCGCCCCGGATTTTGGTGGTCGCCGCGACGTCGTGATACCGCGCCAGTTCACGCCGGCGCATGCCCGCACCATCGTCAAGGATGCTGATAGCTGGCTGGGTCGGAGCGGTTGTCACCTCGATGGTCGTGGCGCCGGAGTCGAGCGAGTTGGCCACGATTTCAGTCAGGATAGTTTCCTCGGTCGCTCCGGGATAAGCATCGCGCAGATCCTCCAGAAGATGCAGCAGATCAACGCGAGTCTCACCCATGGCTCAACTCAGACGTGCCCCGTCTCGGCGGGGACAATCCCGCCCTCACCTTAGCTTCGTCACCTGCCCGCCGTCCGCCCCCGCGTACTGACGGATACACTCCACACGACCTCCAAAACACTTCTGCCAGTCGCAACTACTCGCCCGACGGGTGCGGCTCCGGCGGGCCCTGGTGCTGGTGTCCCGGGGTCCACCACACTCCGGCTGAGTCTTGATCCCAGACCGCGACCCAGAGTCGCGGACCCCGAACGTGCCGGGCTTCGACGATGTCGATCAGCATGGAGCCAGCCGCCCTACGGAAGATCGAGGGCGTGGGCCAGAGCGCGATTGAGCTGAGCGAGCTTGGCCGGTGGTAGGGTGCACACAAACTGCGTCAGCTTGGCCTTGAACATCAGGGTGAGGAAGTCGCAGCGGGCCGCGCAGGTTCGGGGAAGGCCATCTTCCGGCCCCAAGGTTACCTCGGTGGTCAGCCCGAGGACTTCTCCGTACACCGGCGCGCAGATGGCCGTGGACACGTCTTCATGCTGGGCCACGAAGTTTCGGGACACCACGACGTAGAAACCCGGCTTTCCGCCTCGCTCCGGAACGCGTTCGCGCGAGCGGTAAATCTCGCCCCGCTTCACGAACTCGCCTGCTCGGAGATTAGAAGGCGAGCTTCGCGCGCCAGTCGCTTCCGGTGCTTGTGAAAGATTTTGTGCTCTTTGGCCTCGGCTTCTTTTCGCTCCTCCCGCTCTGCGAACTCACGCAACGCCGCGCGGACAAGCGCAGAACGGTTGCGTCGCCCTCGGGACGTTGTGGTCAAGTCATCCAGAAGCTTCAGAGTGGGTTCGTCAATAGTAATCGCAATAGTTTTCATATTGCTAGTATATGGGAGTCCCGGATGATTTTCAAGTCCGGTCGGCCGACCAAGGACCTAAAGGGAACGCGGAAAAGCTAGCCGCCCTCCGCCCGCTCGATTTTGGCCCAGGTGTCGCGGAGACCAACGGTGCGGTTGAAGACGGGATGGCCGGGGCGGGAGTCCTTCGAGTCCACGCAGAAGTAGCCCTGGCGCTCGAACTGGTAGCGGCTGCCCGGGGCGTCGCCTTTCAACGACGGCTCGAGCTTGCAGCCGGTCAGGACCTGAAGCGAGTCGGGGTTCAGGCAGGTCTTCCAGTCTTCTTCTTCGTCGGGGCGCGGCTTCAAGAACAGGTGGTCATACAATCTTACCTCAGCCTCGACGGCGTGGGCGGCTGAGACCCAGTGGATCGTTCCCTTGACCTTGCGCCCCTTGGCGTCGCCACCGATGGTCGCCGGGTCATACGTGCACCGCACTTCGACGATCTCCCCGGTGCTCCGCTCCTTGAGGACACCAGTGCACTTGACGATGTAGGCGTAGCGGAGGCGCACTTCAGCGCCGGGGGCGAGGCGGAAGTACTTCGGCGGCGGGCTCTCGCGGAAGTCGTCCTGCTCTATATAAAGGATGCGGGAGAAAGGAAGGCGCCGGGTCCCCATCGAGGAATCCTCGGGGTTGTTGACACCCTCCATCTCCTCGACTTTCCCTTCCGGGTAGTTCTCGATGACGAGCCTGAGGGGGCGGAGGACCGCCATCCGCCGTTCGGCGCGCCTGTTGAGGTCGTCGCGCAGGCAGTGCTCGAGGTGGGCGATGTCCACCACGTTATCTGCCTTGGCGACCCCGATCCGCTCGCAGAAGTCCCGGATCGCCTCGGGGGTGTAGCCGCGCCGCCGGAGGCCCGCGAGGGTGGGCATGCGCGGGTCGTCCCAGCCGGAGACGCGCCCTTCCTCCACCAGTTCCAGGAGCATTCGCTTCGACATCACTGTGTGCGAGAGGCTCAGGCGGGCGAACTCGATCTGCTGCGGGTGGTGGATGCCGAGCTCGGCGAGGAACCAGTCGTAGAGCGGGCGGTGATCCTCATACTCGAGCGTGCAGATCGAGTGGGTGATCCCCTCGATCGAGTCGGACTGGCCGTGGGCCCAGTCATACGTCGGATAGATGCACCACTTCTCGCCGGTCCGATGGTGGGGCACTTTGCGGATCCGGTACATCACGGGGTCGCGGAGGTTGAGGTTCCCCGAAGCCATATCGATCTTGGCCCGGAGGGTCTTCGTCCCTTCCTCGAACTCGCCGTCGCGCATCCGCTTGAAGAGGTCGAGGTTCGCGTCGACCGAGCGGTTGCGGGACGGGCTCTCGCGCCCGGGCTCGGTCAGCGTGCCGCGGTACTCCCGCATCTCCTCCTGGGGGAGGTCGTCCACATAGGCCCGGCCCGCCTTGATCAGCTCGGCCGCCCATTCGTAGAGCTGCTCGAAGTAATCCGAGGCGTAGTAGAGATGCTCGCCCCAGTCGAAGCCGAGCCAGCGGACGTCGGCCTTGATCGCCTCGACGTACTCCGTGCTCTCCTTGGTCGGGTTGGTGTCGTCGTAGCGGAGGTGGCAGCGGCCCCCGAACTCCTGGGCGAGGCCGAAGTCAATGCAGATCGCCTTGGCGTGGCCGATGTGGAGGTAGCCGTTGGGCTCGGGCGGGAAGCGCGTGATCACCTTCCCGCCGAAGCGGTTGGTGCGCAGGTCCTCCAGGACCATCTCGCGAATGAAGTTCGAGGGCTTGGCGGGCTCGTTCCGGCTCATGGCCCCCATTCTAACAGCTTTCCTCGGAGAAACGCGGGCTTGGCCTCGGCGCCGTTCCGTCGTACCATCTCTGGCGTGAGGCCGCTAATCCAACACGACAGGGAGGATTGCCAATGATCCACGAGCTTCGAACCTACACGCTGATTCCGGGGACGCAGGCCAGCTACATCCCGCTTTTCGAGGACGCCTGGAAGCGGATCCGGGGAGATCGCCACGGTAAGCTCGAAGGCTACTGGTCGACCGACTCCGGCACGCTCAATCAGGTTGTACATCTGTGGAGCTTCGCCGACCTCGTCGAGCGGCAGCGCCTGCGCGTGGAGCTGGGGAAAAACCAGGCGTGGACCGGCGAGTACTTGGCTAAGAGCCAGCCCTTCCTCCTCTCCCAGGAGAACAAGATCCTTTCGGCCGTCCTCCCGCTAGCCCCGCCCCACGAGCAAGGGAACATCTACGAGCTGCGGACGTATCGCACGCAGCCCGGGAAGACCCGGGAGTGGCTCGACCGCTTCGTCGCCGTCATGCCGGTTCGCGAGAAGTATTCCAAACGCGTCGGCCTCTGGCAGACGGAGATCGCGCAGTTGAACGAGGTCGCGCATATGTGGGTCTACCGAGACGTTGCCGACCGGGAGGCCGTCCGGGCGAAGTTTCGGCAGGACCCCGAGATGCAGAAGTTTCTCCGAGAGGCCACGCCGCTGTTGATGCACATGCAGTCGATCATCCTGAGCCCGGCGTCTTTCTCGCCGATGAAATAACCGCTGCGCGGCTCCGGCCCGCGGTTCGACGCCCCCCGGCTGATCACTATCGGTGTACCCGTGCGCCAGCGAGAGCTTAGAGAGGAGATCGAACTCTGAATCAGGACGCGTCTTTGAAAAAGTACGCGCTTCTCGTGGCCATGACTGCGTCTTGCTTGACCCCCTTTATGGGCAGCTCGGTTAACTTGGCCGCTCCCTCCATCGGTAGGGAGTTCAATACGAGCGCCCTGATGCTGAGCTGGGTGGTGACCTCCTACATCCTGGCCTCGGCCGCCTTCCTGGTGCCCTTTGGCCGGCTGGCGGACATTGTGGGGCGCAAGAGAATTTTCCTCATCGGAATGTCCGTTTTTTCCCTGTCCTCGCTGCTTTGCGGCCTGGCCCGAACCGTGGAGGCCCTGATTGCGTTCAGGGTGATCCAGGGAGTGGGCAGCTCCATGATGTTCGGCACCAGCGTGGCCATCCTCACGTCGGTGTTTCCGCCCCAGGAACGGGGCCGGGTACTGGGGTTGACCGCGGCCATGGCGTATACCGGCCTCTCCCTCGGGCCGGTGCTCGGGGGATCCATAAATCACAACCTGGGCTGGCACTACATCTTCTACCTCAATGCCCTCATCGGGGCCCTGATTGCCTATCTTTCGGCGACCAAGCTCAGAGGGGAGTGGGCCGGGGCCCGGGGCGAAAGCTATGACCTGATCGGCTCGGTCCTCTATTCTCTGGGGTTGCTCCTGTTCATGTACGGGCTTTCTTCCATGGCCGTTTCGGTGACAGCCAGATTCATGCTGGGGGCGGGCCTGGTGGTCCTAGCAATTTTCGCCCGGCAGCAGATGGGTTCGCCGTACCCGATTCTCAACATGATGGTCTTCAGCCAGAACATCACCTTCACCTTTTCCAACCTGGCCGCCCTGCTCAACTACAGCGCCAACTTTGCGGTGACCTTCTTGCTTTCCCTCCACCTCCAAGTCGTGGCGGGTTACGACTCCCAGACAGCGGGCCTGATCCTCCTCTCTCAGCCGGTGGTCATGGCGCTCTTGTCGCCCTTCGCGGGCCGGCTCTCCGACCGGGTGGAGCCGCGGCTGGTTTCTTCCCTGGGCATGGTGCTCACGACTCTGGGCCTTTTGGCCTTCTGCTTCTTGAGCACGAACACGCCGGTCTGGGAGGTGGCGGGCAACCTGGTCCTGCTCGGGATTGGCTTTGCGCTGTTCTCGTCGCCCAACAGCAACTCGATCATGGGCTCGGTGGAGAGGAGGTTTTACGGGGTGGCGGCCTCCACGCTGAGCACCATGAGGCTGACCGGCCAGGCCATCAGCATGGCCATCGTGACCCTGATGCTGGCCCTTTACCTGGGCAGCGGAAAGCTGGTCCCGGCTTACTCGGACCTGCTCGTGAGGAGCGCCAGGATGTCTTTTGCGGTGTTTGCGGGTCTGTGCCTGGTCGGTGTCTTCGCTTCGCTGACCAGGGGGAGTCGGAGGGACAGGCCCGAACCCAGTCTATAGTGTGAGTGCCTCCTGTAGCCATCGGGAGATGTCGCCCACCTCCTCGCCCGAGACCGAGTGCGGCATCGGGTACTCGCGCCACTCGACTCCGTAGCCGATACCGAGGAGCAGGTCGCGCGACCGGCGGGCGCGGGCGACGGGGATCAGGTCGTCGTAGATCCCGTGGGCCATGAAGATCGGCACGCCCCGGTTGGCCGCGGTTGTCTCGGCGGCGAGGGTACGGGCCAGCGGCACGTAGCAGGAGAGCGCCATGATCCCGGCCAGGCGCTCGGGATGCCTGAGCCCGGTCTGGAGCGCCATGACGGCACCCTGGGAGAAGCCCGCCAGAACGATCCGATCGGCAGGGATTCCTCGCGACTTCTCGCGCGCAATCAAGGCTTCAACCAGGATCTGGGAGGCCCGCACACCTGCCTCGTCCTCTCGCCCGCCGCCCAACTCGAGGACGTCATACCAGGCGCGCATGACCATGCCTGCATTGATCGTCACGGGCCGCATGGGCGCGTGAGGGAAGACGAAGCGGACTGCGAGCGTCTGCGGCAGGTCCAATTCGGGGATGATCGGCGCGAAGTCGTGACCATCCGCCCCCAGCCCGTGCATCCAGATCATCGAGGCACGAGCGGCGGGCGCGGTCTCGATCTCGATCGTTTCCAGGAGGTCAGGCACGAATGACGGACCGGTCAGCCGTGAGTCGCCGCCTCCGGGTCATTGCACCACTTTGTTCCGCTGCTCGCCGAGCCCCTCGATCGCCGCGACGATCCGGTCCCCGGGCTTCAAGTAGTTCCCCCGCCCGTGGCCGACGCCCGCGGGCGTCCCGGTCGAGATGATGTCCCCGGGTTCCAGGGTCATGAGCTTCGACAGGAACTCGATCTGCTCGTCGATCCCGAAGATCAACCTGCTCGTGTTCGAGTCCTGCGTCACATGGCCGTTGACCGAGAGCTTGAGCCAGAGGTTGTCCGGGCGCGGGACGAACTGGCTCGGCACGAGAGCCGGGCCCATCGGCGCAAAGCCATCGAGGCACTTCCCCGAGATCCAGTCCACGTTGAACGGGACGTCGGTCCGTCGCGTCAGGTCCCGCGCGGAGAGATCGTTGATGATGGTGTAGCCGGCGATAACTGCGCGTGCCCGGCTCAAAGGCACGTCCTTGCAGCGGCGACCGATCACGATGGCCAGCTCGATCTCCCAGTCCACCTGCTGGCTGGCCGCCGGCAGCGTGATCGGGTCGCACG
>JACOUJ010000292.1 GCA_016177865.1 Candidatus Rokuibacteriota bacterium | reverse complement strand
TGCATGAGATCAGCGGCTCAGGCGCCCCGAGACAACCGTTCGGCGAGGATGCTTGGCAGTCCGGCCCTGAGGATCTTCTGCTGGGTCAGCGGGATTGGATAGACCACCCGGACCCATTCCACCCACTCTTCGGCCTCGTCCCAGAGGGTATAGGCGGCCCGCGGGTCCCGGTCCCGCGGTTGCCCGACGCTTCCCACATTGACCAGGTATCGGCAGGAGGGGTCGAGCTTAATCCGTCCTGAGCCGCGGTGATAGCTCACGCGTCTGCCGTCCTGAACCCAGACCCCGGGCAGATGGGAGTGACCGACAAAACACAACGGAGTGGAGAAGTGTGGGAAGGCCCCCGCGCCATCCTCGGCGGAGAAGAGATAATTCCAATCTTCCGGATGAAGGGGCGAGGCGTGAACCAGGGTGGCCGGGCCCACCGTGGCTCTCAGGGGGAGGTCCGAAAGCCAGGACCGGTCATCGTGGCCAAGCTCCCTCGAGGTCCATTCCGCGGCGGCCCGGGCATGGGGGTTGAAGAATCCGAGGGACGTGAGGCCCGCGACGGCATAGTCGTGATTCCCAGCCACGACCGCGGCGTCCCGTTCCCGAATCAGACGGACGCAGGGACCTGGATCCGGCCCGTACCCCACCAGGTCGCCGAGGCAGAGGACCCTTCCCACCCCCCGTTGGGCCACGTCGTCAAGGACCGCGATGAGCGCCTCGGCGTTTCCGTGGATGTCGGAGAGGAGGGCGCACCTTATGGTTTCACCATCTCCTTCTGGACCCGATCCAGGATCCCGTTGAGAAAGCGGGTAGACTGCTCGGTGGAGTACTTCTTGGCGATTTCGAGGGCCTCGTTGATGACGACCTTGGGGGGGATTTCCGGGAGCCAGAGCAACTCGTAGATCCCCTCCCGGAGAATGTTCCGATCCACAACCGCCATTCGGGAAAGCTCCCAGTTGTCGGCGTAGTGGATGATCAGCTCATCAATCTTGGTCTGGTTCGCTTTGGTCTCCCGAACGAGCAGCTCGGCGAACTCCTTGGTTTCTGTCGAGACAGGATGACGGGACCAGAACTCCTCGAAGGAAGGGACGGGGTCACTTTCGCTCGAGACATCAAGCTGATAGAGGAGCTGAAGGGCCAACTCTCGGGACTTCCGCCGCCGTCCCATGTCTAGCCTCGGAGGGGGCCTCGACGGCCCCCTTCCGAACCTCCCCCAAGGTTGCGCGGGCCAAGCCCGCGCTCGAACAAACCGCGGTCCGTCGGTGAGGTCAGCGCCGTCATCGCGGTCGCCTCTTCGAACGCCTGCTGAGGTCGTCGCCCAGCCAGGCCATTTCCAGCGCGGCCAACGCGGCCTCCTCACCCCGATTGACCTTTCCTCCGGACCGGGCCCAGGCCTGCTCTTGATTCTCGGCCGTGATGACTCCGAACGCCGTCGGGATCCCCGTGCTCAACCCGACGTGGGAGATCCCCTCGGCCGCGATCCGGGCCACATGCTCCCAGTGAGGGGTCTCTCCGCGAATTACGACGCCGAGACAGATCAAGGCGTGGTACCGGCGGCTCCGGGCCAGAGTCAGGGCGACCTGGGGAAGCTCGAACGATCCCGGCACCCAAACCACCCGGATGTCCTTTTCCCGGACTCCGTGGCGGGAAAGCGCCTCGACAGCGCCCTCCAGGAGCCGAGTCGAGATGGCCTCGTGGAAGCGGGCTACCACCAGGCCAAACCGCTTCCCCGACCCTGAGCGCCTAGTTTCTGATCTTGCCGCCGGCCCCGCCATCTTTCACACCGAAGAGAGCAAATGCCCGAGCTTCTCCTGTTTCGCCTTGAGGTAGGCCTTGTTCTCTTCCGTCGCGGGGATCTCGATCGGCACTCGATCCACCACCCGAAGACCGTATGCCTCGATCCCCACTCTCTTCTTGGGATTGTTGGTGAGAAGGCGCATCTTGTGAACCCCCAGATCCCGGAGGATCTGAGCCCCGATCCCGTAGTCCCGGGGGTCGGGCTGGAACCCCAGGAGCTCGTTGGCCTCCACCGTGTCCTTGCCCTGATCCTGAATCTCGTAGGCGCGCATCTTATTCAGGAGCCCGATCCCCCGTCCCTCCTGCCGCATGTAGACGAACACTCCCTGTCCTTCCTTGGCGATGATCAGGAGGGCCTTCCTCAGCTGGTTGCCGCAGTCACACCGCAAGGAATGGAAGACGTCTCCGGTGAGGCATTCGGAATGGACGCGCACCAGCGACGGCTTGTCCTCCTGAATCTCTCCCATCACCAAGGCCACCGGTACCCGCTCGTCGGTGGTCGTCTCGTAAGCGATGGCGGTGAAGACCCCGAACTCTGTCGGGAGCTTGGTGACGGCCACTCGACGAACCAGCTTCTCTTTTCTGATGCGATACTCGATCAGGGCCTTGATGCTCATGAGCTTGAGCTTGTGCCTTTCCGCAAATCTGGCAAGCTCCGTGGTCCTGGCCATCGTCCCATCCTCGTTCATGATCTCGCAGAGGACCCCGGCCGGCGCCAGGCCGGCAAGACGTGCCAGGTCCACCGCCGCTTCCGTGTGGCCGGCGCGGCGGAG
>JACOUJ010000280.1 GCA_016177865.1 Candidatus Rokuibacteriota bacterium | reverse complement strand
GGTCCTGATGGGAGTCCCCCTGCGCCCGTGGGGCCTGACGCCTGGGGGCCATCTCCGGGGGGCCCAGACCCTGGCCCTGCTCGGCATCGCATTCTACTGCCTCGCCCGCCTCGAGCGCGCGGAGCGCTGGGTCGGAACAGGGGCTGGTCGATCCCGATCAGGCGATCCCGGGAGGTGGACCGCGCGGATCCAGCAGTGGTCGTTCCAAGCCGCAGGCGACCGCGTTGGCCCCGGCGTGCTCGGGGTGGGCACTCGGCCCGGGACTCAGGGCGTGATCGCTTTGCCGCTCATGCCTCTCGCGGGGGCTGGAGCGCACCTGCCCGGCGAAGGGCTGGCCGCAACTGAGCCAACCACGACCCGTTGGTCACTCGACGTTCCAACCGGTGATGACCACCTTCGGATTCTCGCCTTGAAGATCACGGGTGTAGCAATACCCATGAATCACCCGCTCTTCACCTGGCAACAGGGTCACGTAATTGTCGTCCCAGCATACCGGCAACACAGCCCTGTTGCCCGTCTCGCCTCTTAGATCGAGATGAACCATGAAGGCCAGCTTCTCGCTGGGATTCTTCAGCGTGACATGGATCAGTGTTCGATTTCCCGCTTGCTTGACATCTTGTCCGACCGTTAATTTCACCTTCGGGAGATCGTTGAGCCGCGTCAAATCCGCATACTGGCTTTGTGGCGTCACATACCAGGTCGAGTGCTCGACGTCAAGCACGTCCTGTTGGGTGGAGAGCACATAAAAATTGGCACTGATGACGGCGTCCCGTTCATCCCTCAACCGTACATCCAGAAAATAGGTCTTGGACAACTCCAGATTCTCCGGCAATCGGAACACCTGGGAGGCCTGGTTGGCGGGCAGCACGGGGAGGGGGATCGTCTTCACCAGCCTGGGTGTGAGATCGGCATCATACACCGACACCACGGCCGAGAGCGACTTGGCATCCGTCACGGTTTGGTTGATGACATCAATCCCGTGCCGCCCATAGTTGTAGGCAATGTGAAGCGGCGAATTGGCCTTTCGGGCGCCGTAAAAGGCCCCGGTGGGGCTCAAAGAGTAATCGAACAACTGCCACCACAGCTTGGGCCAGGCGGCATTCAGCATCCATTGAATGATCCCGGTGGATCGGTACCGATTGGCGCTAAACGCCTCGAACATCGCCCGCATGCCTTCATAATTCAGATACTGCGCCTTGCGAAGATAATCCTGCAAGTCCTGGGGCTTCCCCAGCCGGCGCTCCATCGCTTGGTTGTAGCGGGTGAGGTTGTGGAACGGCCCTCGCGCCGCATGATAGAGCCAGATGTCGTTGATGGGCCACAGCGACTCCACCGGGATCATCTGTCTCAGGCTCTCCAGCACCGGAATTGCCGGCCCGGGGGAGCTCTCCGTATTGAACCCGAAGGCGCCGCCGGCCCGCGTGTCGAGGTACCAGTAGTTCGGGGGGACATAATCGTAGGGCCCCCGCATCTTCACGCTCGTGGGCCCGCTGAGCGCGCTGGTCTGCTCCTTCGCCGCCGCAAGATACGGCCGGGTCGGATCGTACCGCCTCAAGATGGCCAGGTACCTCTGCTCCAGGGCCGGCCGGGGGAGCTTATCGCTGGCATAGACCCACAGAAAGATGCTGGGATGATTCCGGAGCCACACGATCTGGTCCTTCCAGGACTCCGCCACCAGCTCCATCTGCTCGGGGGTGCGGATCCCGCCGAAGTCATCCGTGGGCGCCCCGAACACCTCGTCCCACTCCCACTGGGCGCTCCACCCCGCCATGATCAAGACGCCCAGCTCATCGCAGAGATCGTACAGGTGCTGACCGCGGCCCCAGAACCCTTCCATCCGGACCGCGTTCAGATTCATGTGGCGCACATATTCGATCTGCGCCCGCTCATACTCGGAGGTCGCGTTCAGCAGCAGCGGATCCGTCCAGCCCCCGCCCTTCACCAGGACCTTTTTGCCGTTCAGCATGTACCCCCGGAAGCCTTGATCATTGATATACTCCGAGACTGTTCGGATGCCGAACTGGATAGATCGCTGATCCGACACCCGCCCATCGGCGATGAACGCCAGATCGAGGGTGTAGAGGTTCGGCTGGCCCAGATCGTGCGTCCACCAGAGACGTGGGTGATCAAGCCTCAGTTGGAGAAACTCTTGAGGCGTGAAGGTCACCGGGGCGACCCCGCGCGCGGCCAATTGAATCGGCGCCTGAAAGGTGATCGCCCCAATGGCCCCCTTCAGGATCCCGGACACCGGGTGCGGCGTGTGATTCTGCACGACCGCTGAAATCGTGATCTCGGCCCGATCGAGCGTGACCGTATCGACCTGCGTCTGGATGAACGGCTCCTCCACGGTCACCGGGCCGGTGACTTCCACCGTGACGTTGCGCCATAGCCCCATCTGACGATCGGGAGAGGGCGGGTTCCAGTCCACAAACCCCAGCGTCGGTTCCCCCGGTTTCGGCGCCGTGACCTGGACGGCCAGCCCATTGGTCCCTGGACGGACGACGCGCGTGATGTCAAAGGCAAACCGGCGAAACGCCCCCGCGGCCGTGTCGGAGGCGGCGATCTTGACGCCGTTCACCCACACCTCCGCGCGAAAGTTGATGCCGTCGAACCTCAGGCGGACGATCTGCTCGGGACCGGTCTGGGGCAGGTCGAACGTGGTCCGGTACCACCAGGGGACCTCAAACGGCTCGGTCGGGATCTTCTCAAAATTCCGGCTGAAAAAGATGTCCCGGTAGACCCGATTCTCGACGAGGGCGGCGAGCACGGTGCTCGGCACCGCCGTCGGATACCAGTTGCTCGGCGCATAGTTGACCGTGGAAATCCGGCCGCCCTCATCCGTGACGGTGCGTGACGACTGGATCAGCCAGCCGTCCTTCAGCTCGATTCGTTGCATGCTCCAGGGCGCCGAGTACCCGACCGCCGGGGCTGCGCAAACCAGCCACCCCGCAATCAGCACACCGAGTAGCGCGTATCGAGGCCGCTGGGAAGGGATGCGTCTCACGCTCGTCACCCCCGGATCGCGCTACTGGCCCTTCGCCTTTTTGACCAGCCTGTCCACGGCATCGACGACCATCAGCTCGGTCCGGCCATACGACTGACGAGCCCGGGCAATGACCTGCTGCGCCTGCCCGGCCCAGGCGGAGGGGGTGGTCCGTCCGGCCTCCAGCGCATCCAGTGCCTGCACGCCGATCTCAGCGAGATCCTTGAGATTGACGACCATGGGCCGGACCTCATGCAGCGCCGGCGCGCGGGCCATGATGTTCAACAAAACCGGCGCATTGGCAATCCAACTCCGTAGGTAACGACGAATCGCCGAGGCCGCTGTTGATGCGGCGGGATCCGCCAAATACCTCTCCACGGCCTGGCCGAACTGCCGGGCATCGGGGGCATCCGCGGTCGCAGCGTCGGCGATCAGGGTCAGCGGGGAGTGTCGCGTGTAGAGCTTCCCGTCCTTGTTCCGCTCATACCCCTTCAGGGGCTCGATGACATCGACCAAGATCCTGAGGGGCCCGATCTCGTCCTGGCCGGCGAGCTGACGCAGCAACACGGTCTGATTTCTGATGTGCGTCGTCCCCACCAATTCCAGATACCGGCTGATCACGGACAATCGTTGATACATGAAGTCCACATCCTTGACGCTGGCGGGGGACCACAAGCGCTCGGCGATGGCGGCCGTCCGGGGCCAGATCCGCGAATCCACTGTCAGCGGGCTCACCAGCTCGCTCCACATCGTCGCCTCGCCGCCGAGGATATGCTTCCTGACCGCCTCCGGCAGGGTGACGTCCGGAGGGATGGGGTCGCTGAGATAGTGCTGTTTGGCCGGCTCCATGAGGTCGATGTAGTAGCCGTTCGACAGGATGGTGCCGTACCCTTGGCGGGCGGCCTTGTATAACGAGTCTCTCCCGCGCCATGACTGGATCACCGCGCTCTGCGGTAACCCCGGCGCGAGGATCTCCTCCCAGCCGACGGTCTTCTTGCCGTGCGCCTCGAGGATCCGCGCGACCCTGGTGGTAAAGTGGGCTTGCAGCTCTTCGGTGGATTTCAGGTTGTGGGCCTTCATGAACGCCTGGATCCGCGGATTCTGCTTCCAGTGCACGCCGGTGTTCTCGTCCCCGCCCACGTGCACGTAGTCATCCGGAAAGAGCGCGGTCATCTCGCCGAGAAACTTCTCCAGGAACTCATAGGTCCCTTCCTGGGTGGGATCGAACACCGGATCGAAGATCCCGAAGTAGTCTTCGATCCGATACGGACCCGGCGCGCTGGCGTATTGGGGATAGCCGACGAACCAGCTCGTCTCATGTCCAGGCAGGTCGAACTCGGGCACCACGCGGATCCCGCGGGCCTCGGCGTAGTGGAGGATCTCGCGGGTCTGCTCGTAGGTGAAGTATTGCCC
>JACOUJ010000279.1 GCA_016177865.1 Candidatus Rokuibacteriota bacterium | reverse complement strand
GTCGAGGCGATCGGCGAGCTGAAGCAAATCACGGCCGAGGTGGACTGGGACGAGGAGATGAGCGCCATTGCCTACATGGCCGGTCAGGAGATGGGCGCGCCGGCGCTGCTCTTGAGGCTAAGCGACATCTCTGAAAGCGCTGCGTTGGTCAAGCCCCGAGACGCACATCCGCGTGCGTCTGTCCAATTCGCTTTCTTTCCGGTCTCGTCGTCCTCACCTTCCTATCCGGTCTCGTCGGAGTCATCTCTTCGCCGTCTCAGCGGCATGAGGATGTCCCGGAGGCGAGTCGCAATCATAAATCGAGCTTCTGTGAGCTCAGTAGCTACTCGCGCTGACGCCTCCGTGGACGAGTCCGGACTTCGCATGCCGAGCCTGCGGGAGCCGAGGTTCTCGGTACGGTTCCCGCTTCGTCAGCACCCAGTACGTCGCCTCAGCCAAGTGCCGGGCGACCGCGCCAATGGCCTTCGCGTGCCCCTTGCGGCGAGCGATCCGCTCGTAGAGCTGGCTGACATGGCGCTGCGGGTGGCGCCGCCGGTGGCGGCAGATCACGGTGGCCGCTTCCACGAACGCCCATTTGAGGTAGTGGTTGACGTCCGGGCGGAGCGGCCCGTACCGGATCCGGCCCCCGCTCGCATGCACCCGCGGGGTGGTGCCGGCATAGGCGGCGAACTTCTCGGCGTGGGCAAAGCGCGTGACGTCGCCCACCTCCAGGACGATCACCACCGCCAGGATGAACCCCACCCCCGGCAGGGTCATCAGCAGCTCGATCTCCTGGGTCCGCTCAAAGATTTCCTGCATCCGCTGCTCGAACAGGCGCACCTGGCGGTCCAGGGCCTCGACCTGCTCCAGCAGCCGACACGTGGCGAAGGCCGTCTGGGGCGGCAGGGCGTCCAGGCGCTGCTGCAGCAGCTCCCGGCCCTGCCGGCCGAAGAGATCACTGACCTCCGTGACAGTCAGGGCGTACTTGGCCAGGGTCGCGTGGATCCGGTTCTTGAGCTGCGTGCGCTGCCGGACCAGCACCATCCGCGTCCGAGGCAGATCCCGTTGGTCCCGGAGGTCCCCTGGGGGAATCCACACCGTCGGCAACGTGCCGGTCCGCTGCAGCTGGTTCAGCCCCCGAGCATCGAGCGTGTCGGTCTTGTTGACCATGCCCATCATCAGCTTCGCCTTGCGGGCATGCACCAGCTTGGGGATGAACTCCGCCGCTTCGATCTCATCCACGATCCAGTACCAGTTCCCAATGGTCTCAACCGCGACGGGAGAACCCCGCTCCCACCTCCGAAGAAACCGTCGAAGAGCGTCCCGTTCATGGGGAACGCGCTCCTCGCACACGATCCCACCGTCCGGTCGTTCTACCGATGCCAGCGTGTAGTGCTTATGGGCGTCAAAGGCGATATACTGCATCCTGCTGCGCCTCCTCTCTGCGGTTCTCACCGCGGTATGAGTTCCACGCGCAGGATACCCCGTCCTGCACGCGGAGGCGCAGCGCTTTCACACCATCATAACGTTAGGCCGCTGATGAGCGAGTGTGACAGGATGATGGCGCCTGAATCAGTCCTTCGGGTAACACTGGTTATCGTTGAGCTGGTCGCAGGAATGAGGCGGGATGTTCGGCTGAGGGGATGGGGGTGATTAAGGGGTAACACAAACGCGACAACGGGCAACACGGGAGCCCGGGCAGCCGGGCTGAGAGGGTGGCAGGGGCCACCGACCGTCGAACCTGATCTGGGTCATACCAGCGGAGGGAGGACGCACGAAGGGGCACCGTGGAACTCTCCCGGCGCCCCTTTTTATTCCCCCCCACCTGGGTTCGGCAATACGTGAGCCCTTCGCTTCATCCTTGATGCTTCCTTGGGGAGGTGCTATGGAGCTTCAAACAAAGCGCGAGTGGGGGATCGAGCCGATTCCGGCGGATCATCGTCGGCTGGGCTTCTGGGATTACTTTGTGCTCTGGGGAGACCTCGGGATCGGTCTCCTCGTGCTTTTGGCCGGGAGCTTTCTCGTCCCGGGCCTCTCCCTTGGCCAGGCGTTCCTGGCGATTCTCGTCGGGAGCGTGATCGGCTGCGCACTTTTGGCGACGGCCGGGGTCGTGGGAAGCCAGACCGGGGTTCCCACGATGGTCTGCCTGCGTCCGCTTCTCGGAGTGCGCGGCTCTTACCTTCCGACGGCGGTGAATGTCCTCCAGCTCCTGGGGTGGACAGTCTTCGAGCTGGTGATCATGGGTCGCGCGGCGAACGCGGTGAGTCGGGAACTCTTGGGCTGGGATGCGTACGTCTTTTGGACCGCGCTCTTCGCGGCCGTCGTGATTCTCATGGGGGTGGGAGGGCCGGTTGCGGTCATCCGCCAGTGGCTCGCGCGGTATGCCGTCTGGGCCGTCCTCCTCACCACCCTCTGGCTGACCTGGTTCCTCATGACGCGCCATGACCTCGCCGCGCTCTTCGCCAAACCGGGGACCGGGGCGATCTCCTTCTGGGCGGCCGTGGACATCGTGATCGCCATGCCCATCTCCTGGATGCCGCTCGTGGCGGACTACAATCGCTTCGCCAGGAGGCCGACCCCCGCCTTCTGGGGGACAGGTCTCGGCTATTTGGTGGCCAATCTCTGGTTCTACGGCCTCGGGGCGATGATCCTCCTGGCCTCAGGGGTGACCCAGGAGCCCACGGGGTTCGTGATGGCCATTGCTCTGATTGCAGGGCCTCTGGCGGTGCTCATCCTTCTCGTGGACGAAACCGACGAGGCCTGGGCTGACCTCTACTCCACCGCTATCTCCATCCAAAATATCTTCCCGAAGCTGCCCCAGTGGTGGCTGATCCTCGGTCTCGGGATTTTCTCGTTCCTGGTCGCCACGATCCTGGACGTCACGCAGTATGAAGAGTTCCTCCTCCTGATCGGCTCGGTCTTTGTCCCCCTGTTCGGGTGCCTGATCGCCGACTATTTCTTCATCAGAGGGCAGCGCTACGAGGTGGAGGAGCTCTATCGGGTCGGTGGCACCTACTGGTATCTCGGCGGGGTGAGCTGGGTCGGGCTCATCGCGTGGGCCCTCGGCATTCTCGTGTATCTCTGGATCGCCAAGGGCCTATGGCTCGGCCAGGGCGTTCCGTGGCTTGGCGCCTCGGTGCCGAGCTTCCTCTCAGCCGGTGTGGCCTATCTCCTTCTCGCCCGTCTCGTGGGCCAACCGCGACCCGCGGTGGTCGGCCGACAGTGACCGACCCCCGGTTGCTGTCCGCCTCTGATTCTGATAAACTTTTTGCAGACTTGACTGACATCTCGAGGGTCCATGTCCTGGAAGCTTAAGAAGAAAACCCAAGACCTCCTCGCCTCCGAGGAGGGATTCATCAAGAAGGACTGGGGTGGCAAGGTCGCCTTCGCCCTCGTCTATCCGAATTCCTACGCCGTCGGGATGTCGAACCTCGGATTTCAGACGATCTACTGGCATCTCAACCAGCGGTCCGATGTGGTGTGCGAGCGGGTCTTCCTGCCGGACCCCGAGGATTGGGACGAACACCGCCGCACCGGGACCCCGCCATTCTCCCTGGAGTCCCAGCGCCCCCTCTCAGACTTTGATTTTGTCGGGTTCTCCGTCACCTATGAGGGGGACTACATCAACGTCCTCCGGCTCCTCGGGCTGGCCCAAATCCCGCTCCGGCCGGAAGAGCGCCGGCCCCACGACCCCCTGATCCTGATGGGCGGAGTCTGCGCCTTTTCCAACCCCGAGCCGCTCGCCCCCTTCATGGACTTTGTCGTCGTGGGGGAGGGGGAGGAGATCATCGAGGAGATCGTGGAGGGGTACCGCGCGGCCTTTCAGGGCGTGCTCCCCTCGGCCCGAAACCGGGAGGCCCTGCTCGCCAAGCTCACGTCAATCCCTGGGATCTATCTCCCTCACGCGTACGACGTGAGCTATCATGACGACGGGACGGTCTCTGCCGTTCATCCGCGGAGTGGCCTCCCCGGGATCGTGATCAAGCGGCGCCTTGGGGACGTCAACGACTTTCAGACGATCTCTCTGCTCAAGACGCCGAAAGCGGAGTACGGGCACATGGCCCTCCTGGAAGTCGGGAAGGGATGCGGCCGGGGATGCCGCTTCTGCCTGGAGGGGGAGATCTACCGTCCGGTGCGCCACCGCTCGCTCGACGCCCTGCGAGAGGCGGTGGCGAAGCTCTCGAAGGAGTCAAAGCGGGTGGGCCTCGTCGGCGCCTGCGTCTCCGACTACCCGTGGATCGGCGGGCTCATGAAGATCCTGGAGGAATACGGAGTTGAGATCTCGATCTCCTCTCTGCGGGCGGACAGCCTCACCGAAGAGTTGGTAGCCTCCCTGGCCCGTGGCGGTCACCGAACCCTGACGGTCGCGCCGGAGGCGGGGACCGAACGACTTCGTCAGGTCATCAGGAAAAATATCTCTGACGAGCAACTCTACGCCGCCTGCGACATGATCCGCGCCCACGGGATCCCCAATCTGAAGTGCTACTTCATGATCGGTCAGCCGACCGAGAGCGATGAAGACATCGAGGCGATCCCCGACCTGGCGGCCCGGCTTCGGGAGCGCCTCTTCCGTGATGGACGGAGTGGCCAGCTCACCCTCTCGGTCAGCTCCTTTGTCCCGAAACCGTGGACGCCGTTTCAGTGGGCCCCCTTTGATTTGGTGGAACGACTGGAGCGGAAGCTCCAAACCATCAAGGCTGGCGTCCGACGTTTTCCCAATGTCCGGGTCTTCCACGAGAGCCCGCGTGAGGCGTTTCTGCAGGCCGTCCTGGCGCGGGGTGACCGGGGAGTGGGGCGGTTGATTGAGCTGGCGGCGCAGTGTGAGGGGGACTGGCGGAAGGCCATGCGGGCGTGGGAGGGAGATCCGACCTTCTACGCGCACCGTGCCCGCCCCCTGGATGAGCGATTCCCGTGGGACCACTTTGAGGTCGGGGTGAAGAAGACGCAACTCATCCGTGAGTATCAGCGGGCCCTCGGCCTCACCCCGGCTCCCACGGGCTGATAGGATGCCGAAAAGACCGTTCCGAGTGCAGGCTGATCAAAAAGGTCCAGATGCAAGGCGGCGAGGAAGCGAGGAGTGAGGCGTACTTGGTCGTACGTTGCAACGACGAGCAACGAAGCCAACGCCGCAGATGGGCCTTTTTCATCGGCCTGCTAATGCGGCACTGAAGGAGGACGCCATGGAACAGACCCCCCCCGGCAGCTTCATCGTTTACAGCTTCTACCGGGTTACTCCCGCGTGGCTCACCCTCCCCAAGGATGAGAAGGGGCGGGCCATTTCTGAAGTTGTCGCCAAGGTCGAGGAGGCCAAAGGACAGCTCTCAGTCCGCACGTACTCCACCCTGGGCCTCAAGCGGGATGCCGACTTCCTCCTCTGGCTCATCTCGAAGGAGCTTCATCCGGTTCAGGCCTTGGCCTCCACGCTCCGAAAGACGGCGATGGGACCCTATCTGGAGTCGAGCCACACCTTCCTGGCGGTGACGCGGGAATCCACGTACCTCAAGGACCACGGACACGAGGTGAAAGTGAACGTCGAGCCTGGAAAGGGGAAGTATCTCTTCGTCTACCCCTTCGTCAAAACCCGTGAATGGTACCTCCTCCCGCTGGAGGAGCGGCAGAAGATGATGAACGTCCACATCAAGGTGGGACACGAGTTTCCCGGGATCCGGATCAACACCTCCTACGCCTTCGGCCTGGACGACCAGGATTTTATGGTTTCCTTCGAAGGGGATGCCCCGAAGGAGTTCGTGACCCTCGTCATGCGCCTTCGGGAGACGGAGGGGAGCCGTTACACCCAGAGGGACACGCCGATCTTCACCTGTGTCAAGCAACCCATCGAGGAGATCCTCTGGTCCCTCGGCTAACTCACAAAAACAGGAGGTGTCCGGTATGGCCAAGAATAAAGTGGCAGAGACGAGCGACCTGGCCCCCGGCCAGTGTAAGGTAGTCCAAGTGGACGGGAAGGCCATTGCCCTGTACAACGTTAACGGGAAATTCTACGCGACCGATAACACCTGCCTTCACCGAGGCGGACCCCTCGGAGAAGGGGACCTGGACGGGAACGTCGTGACCTGCCCCTGGCACGGCTGGCGGTACGACGTGACAACCGGGATCAATGCCATGAATCCGAGCATCAAGGTAGCCTCATTCCCGGTGTCGGTGGACGGCGCGGGGGTCTTTGTCGAGCTGTAGCGCATGATCCCTGATACTTTCGGAAGACCCCTTCGCAACCTCCGCGTCTCGGTCACGGACAGGTGCAACCTGCGCTGTCAGTACTGCATGCCGGAGGAGGAGTACGTCTGGCTCCCGCGTGAAGACATTCTCACGTTCGAGGAGACCCGAGAACTGGTGGACATCTTCACCGAGCTTGGCGTGGATAAGGTGCGGCTGACAGGCGGCGAGCCGTTGCTCCGGAGAAACGTCGAGACGCTTGTCAGACTTCTCGCGGAGAATCCCCGCGTGACGGACCTGGCCATGACCACGAACGGCGTGCTGTTAGCCGAACAGGCCCGGGCCCTCTACGATGCCGGCCTCCACCGCGTCACGGTGAGTCTGGACACGCTGAAACCCGAGCGTTTCAGGGCATTGACGAGGCGGGACAGTCACGGGAAAGTGCTCGAAGGTGTTGACGCCGTGGGTCGAGCCGGCTTCAAGGGGCTGAAGATTGACACCGTGGTCATGCGCGGGGTAAATGACGACGAGGTTGTGGACCTGATCGAGTACGGAAAGCGGGTGAAGGCCGAGGTCCGCTTCATCGAGTACATGGACGTGGGCGGGGCGACGCAGTGGTCCATGGATCAGGTTTTTTCCCGGGCGGACATCCTCGGGGTGTTGGGGGAGTACTACGGCAGAATCGAGCCGATCGTCGAAGAGAGCTCGGCCCCGGCGGACCGCTACGCCCTGCCGGACGGCGCCGTCTTCGGGATCGTCGCCTCGACGACCGCGCCGTTTTGTAGCCAGTGCGATCGAAGCCGTCTCACCGCGGATGGAATGTGGTACCTCTGCCTCTATGCCCTCAAGGGGATTGATCTAAGAAAGCCGCTTCGGGAGAAGGCGTCGCGAGAGGAGATCAAGGCGCTGATCGTCCCGGGATGGCAGGCGCGCCGGGACCGGGGGGCTGAAGAGCGGCTCAAGCTTCGTGACCGCCGCGTGCTGGTTCAGGTCGGCGCGCTGAAGGCCGACCCGCATCTGGAGATGCACACGCGAGGCGGGTAGTAAGCTCGCTCGCACCCGCTGCCCGAGCCGGAGTGGGCGCGACTCAGTCATACGTCCGCTCGTCCCACTTGCGAACTGCCTCAATCCGCACCTCCCTCGCCTTGTCATCCACGGTATAGAGGATTCGGTAGTTGCCGAACCGGATGCGGTAGGCCTCCTGCCCGGTGAGCCTTTTCGTCCCTGCCGGGCGGGGATTCTCCCTCAGGTGGTAAATCGCTGCCGCAATATGAAGGTAGGTCTCATCGTCCAGGTCATCCAGCTCTTTACCGACAGAGCGGCTGCGAAAGCGGACCCTATAAGCCTCAGCCACCTACCGCTCTCTGCCGCCGCCCGATCTTTTTGCGCCGCTCCCGGTGGTAGGTTGCGAAACCGGCCAGCGGCTCGTGGCGGCGGGCCTGGATGATCTGCCAATCAGGATCCCCGGGCAGAAATTCCTCCGTGGTGATCTGGCGCGGCTCCAGGAGGGCAGCCCCCAGGAGGCGGTTTACGATCCAACTCATGCTGCGGTCCCGCTGCTCAGCCTCCGTTTTCAGGGCCTCAGCCACCTTTGCGTCTAAGACCACACTGACGGTCTGTTTATTTCCCATACAGTTCCCCCCCACAGAGATACATGAAGGACCAAGATAAAACAAGAGGAGTCAAGAACTCGGCGACCGCTCGTAGAAATTCCCGTCTTGAGATCAGACCCCCACCTGGAAATGCACACCAGGGGCGGGTAGTATCTCGATCGCCGCTGCGGCTACGTCCAGTTCGTCAGTGAGCCCCGCGGCCGCCGTCGGGCTGCGCTCGGC
>JACOUJ010000278.1 GCA_016177865.1 Candidatus Rokuibacteriota bacterium | reverse complement strand
GGGTGCCGCGCCACTGGAGCTCGGATGAAGACGCCCTCGCGAAGCGGGAGCGGATCCGCAATCCGGGCTCGACCGCCGACCGCTGGGCGTATCTGCTTCGGAAGCTGAAACAGCAAAGGCGCTAGGTGGAGCTGTGCTTCATCTTCAAGCCTTCGCGCACGCGAACATCTCGGTCACGGACCTGAACAAGGCCAGGGACTCGAGGATGCGGACGGGAACGTGATGGAGCTGTTGGGCCCGAGCAAGAAGTAGAGCGTCCGAAGAGCCGACCGCCCTTATTTAGGGCGGTAGACCCAGATCTTCCCCGCCGCCGGCAGTCCCAGGACGATCGTCTTCCCGTCGCTGCCGGTGGTGATCGTCCCCGCCCAGGGCGCCACCTCGAGGATCTTGAGGGTCGTGCCGGGGCGGACCCCGTTCTGCCAGAGGTGCTCCATCAGCTTCCGATCCGCCTCAGCCTCCTCGGTGATCCGTTCGACGATGACCGTGACTCCCTCTTTCGCCTGGTCAAGCGGGAAGGGGGTGCAACTGGGACGGACGGGCCATGCCGGGGATCGGATTCCCATGAGGGCAGGTGCTGGGCATCCCGAGAATCGCGGCGAGCCGGTCTTCCACCTTGGGGGAAAGCGCGTGCTCTAATCGGTGGGCCTCCTCGTGGGCTTCGGTCCAGTCGAGCCCGAGGATGTCGGTCAGCCACCGTTCGAGGAGCCGGTGGCGACGGGCCATCACCTCCGCCAGGGCCTTCCCCTTCTTCGTCAACGTCACTTCCTTGCGCGCCCCGATCCTGACGTAGCCATCCCGGCCCATCCGGGAGACGGCTTCCGTCACCGAGGGAGCGGAGACCTTCATGTGCCGGGCCAGCCTGGCCCCGATGACGGTCCGCCCACTCGAGATCAGGTCGTAGATAGCCGCCAGGTAATCCTCGATCGCCGGCGACGTGTGCATCGGCATCCTCAAACGTCAGGGTTCGCACACATTAAACATGAGGTCTATCCGGTAAGCAACCAGAAAGTCAGCCGCGCCGGCCGACCGCCGGGCTATCTCGTCGCGACGAGCACAGCCACGGGGTAGGCGTAACGGATCAGGGCTCCGTCGCGCCAGATCCGCCCGACAGGGCTCGCGGCCACTTCGCGCCGCGTCAGGGGATGAGCGAGAGGAGCGTGAGGGCGAGCCCTGTCGCCAGCGGAATCGTCAGATTGTCGTCGATCGGAAGCGGGAGCAGTTCC
Source organism: Candidatus Rokuibacteriota bacterium (assembly GCA_016177865.1). Taxonomy (GTDB): domain Bacteria; phylum Methylomirabilota; class Methylomirabilia; order Rokubacteriales; family JACOUJ01; genus JACOUJ01. Next base: position 1,611 of record JACOUJ010000278.1, on the reverse strand, counting down.
ACCAGGGTCGCCGCAAGAGCCCCGCCGACCGCAACCCGGGGCGGGACGAACGCGAGGGCCAGGAGCACGCTCGCGACGAACATCGCGAGGCTCCCTACTACTGTCTTCCGCCCGAAGAGCGTCCTCCCGCCAACGGCCCGGCCGACCAGCGAGGCCACAGTGTCTCCCACGGCCAGGATCAGGAGCGCCGCACACGCGATGCGCTTCTCGAAAAGCAAAACGGTCAGCCACGCGCCGATCAACGAGTAGGAGGCGCCGGTGAGTCGCCCCCGTTCGTTCTCTCTCAAGGCCCACTCCAGCCAAGCGGAGAAGGCCCGGTTCAGGGCTGGCAGGTAGCGTCGGGCAATGTCGGCCCCCAGGAAGGGAATCGCCAGAATCCCCAGGATCGTGACGGCCTCTCGCCGACTGGGGTCGAACCAGAGGTAGAAGAGCGGGATCAATCCGCTCAGAAGATGGATCAGCTTCCGTCCCGGCTCGAAGCCCGTCCGCGCTCCCCCCGTCACCACGGCCCTCGCACACCCTTTGAGATTCCCTCGCGCAGGGATTATACCGTTGCCCTCGGCGACTGCCGGCGGAGACGCTTCGGGCACCCCCTGCCCGGGCCGCAGATATGATATTATGCTTCCGCCCATGTGTCTCAAAGACCACGTCGCGACGGAGAATCAGTCATCCCGGCAACGAAGATCTGGGCCAAAGAACTGACCAAGCGTTACGCCGACGGGCTCGTCGTCTTCGAGCGCTTGAGCCTGGAGGTCTATGAGGACGAGTTTCTGTGCATTCTGGGACCCTCAGGCTGCGGCAAGACCACGCTCCTCCGCCTCATGGATGGCCTGATCCCCCCTGATGGCGGGGAGGTCCGTATTAGCGGTGAACTCGTGACCGCGCCCCGCCCCGACGTGGCGATGGTCTTTCAGCACTTTGGACTCTTTCCCTGGAAGCGGCTCGATCAGAACGTGGCGTATGGGCTCAGGCTTCGGGGAGTCCCGCCGCGCGAGATCACCGAGAGAGTGTCCCGGTACGTCAGGCTCGTCGGGCTGGAAGGGTTTGAGCGGAAGTACCCCTACCAGCTCTCCGGTGGAATGCAACAGCGGGCCGGGCTGGCCCGAGCCCTGGCGGTGAATCCCAAGGTGATGTTGCTGGACGAACCGTTCGGCTCCGTGGACGCCCAAACCCGCGAGATCCTCCAGGAAGAGTTGATGAGGATCTGGGAGGGAGAGAGGAAAACGATGGTCTTTGTCACCCACTCCATCGACGAGGCCATTCTCCTCGGGGATCGAGTGCTCATCATGGGGAAGCGGCCGAGTCGGGTCCAGGAGGTCCTCGACGTGAAGCTCCCCCGCCCGCGGAGGATCTCTGACGTCCGGGGCCACGACACCTACATCCATCTCAGAAACTACATCTGGGATCAGCTCAAGCAGGAGGGAATCCGATGAAGCGTCCCCTCCTGATCAGGGTCGTGTCGTTTCTGGTCGTGTTCCTCGCCTGGGAAGCCTACGGGCGATCAGTGAACCCCATCCTCTTCACGTATCCCACTGCGATCGCCCGCGCGTTCGTCGAGCTCACGTCGAAGGGAGAGCTCCAGCGCTACCTCCTGCAGAGCCTCGAGGTCCT